>JAGPEO010000246.1 GCA_018056925.1 Phycisphaerae bacterium | reverse complement strand
CATCCTGGTGGGCGCTTTCGTCAGTCCCAGCGTGCCGCCAGTGCCAGTGGAGGAGGCGCAGACCACCAGTACGCCGGCCTTCGGACTGGCGATGGTGTTCGTGTTGTATACGTTCGGAGGATGGAGTGAAGCGGCTTACGTCGCGGGAGAAGTGCGGCAGGCGCAGGCGGATATGGTGCGCGCCCTGGTGTTCAGCATGTTCGGCCTGACGGCCCTGTATGTCGCCATTAACCTGGCCTATTTCCACATTCTGGGCTTTGAAGGCATGCGCGCCTCAGATGCGATCGCTGCCGATACGATCGCTGCCACGCTGGGCGAGCCCGGCAGCCTGGCGGTCTCGGTGCTGGTGGCGATTGCGGCTCTGGGGGCCATGAACGGCTGCATTTTTACGGGTGGGCGGGCGGTTTGGGCGCTGGGGGGTGACTTTCGGCTGTTCAAATCTCTGGCGCGCTGGAATCCGCGCCGCAACACGCCTTCTAACGCCATCCTGGCGCAGGGAGTGATCGTTGTGGTGTTGATCCTGTTGCCGGGGCTGGGGCCGGGATTCCGGGCCGCCCTCGGATCGGGCTTTGAAGCGGCGGTCGAATACACCGCCCCGGTATTCTGGACATTTTTGTTGTTGACCAGCGTGGCGGTCTTCATTCTGCGCGTGAAGGACCGCGTGATTCAGCGGCCGTTCCACGTTCCGCTATACCCGCTGACTGTGGTCCTGTTTTCGCTGATGTGCGCGTACATGCTTTACAGCAGCGTGGCGTATACCGGGGCGGGCGCGCTGGTGGGACTCGGCGTATTGGCGGCCGGCGTGCCGTTTTACCTGTTCTGCGGATCGCCGCGCGTGGCTGAGCGGGAGGAGCCGAAAGAACCGTCGGTCTTGGGCCCGAACACCGGCCCGCACCAGGAGAAATGAATGAGGCGCGGAATTCTGTCTGTTGTGGTCGCGTTAATTGCGTTCCTGATTCCGACCAGTCCCGGCGTGGCAGATGGACGCGAGCCGGACGAACTGGACGTTCCCTATGAACCGACCCACCCGCAAGTGGTCGAAGCCATGCTGGCGGTGGCCGGCGTGTGCGAGCGGGACGTCGTTTACGACCTGGGCTGCGGCGACGGGCGGATCGTCGTGCAGGCGGCCAAGAGCCGCGGGGCGCGCGGCTTGGGCGTCGATCTCGACCCGCAGCGCGTACGCGAAGCCCGTGAGAACGCCGCGCATCACGCTGTGGAGCGGCTGGTCGAATTCCGCGAGGCGGATCTGATGCAAACGGACCTCCACGCGGCAACCGTCGTCACGCTCTACCTGCTCCCGAGCGTAAACCTGATGCTGCGGCCTAAGCTGTTGTCTGAGCTCCAGCCCGGCACGCGCATCGTCTCACACGCCTTCGACATGGCGGAATGGGAACCAGACAAGACGCTCAAGCAGCCGCGAGCTCGCGCTGAAAGGGTGTACTTCTGGGTCGTTCCTGCGGCGGCCGGGGGATTCTGGCAGTGGTCGGGCGTGGGACCGGAGCCGGGAACGTTTGTGGTCCGACTGAACCAGTGTTTCCAGCGGCTGAGCGGCAAACTGACCGGCGAAGCGGGCGCGCCAGTGAGCCTGAATGAAGCGGTACTGTCGGGCAAGCAAATCGCCCTTACGGTCAGCATTCAGAAGGGCCCTGAACCGGTCGAGGTGATTCTTCACGGCGTGATTGAAGGTGAAACGATCAAGGGCATCCAACAGTGGATTGATGGAGCGAGCGTTCAGGAGCGGCCGTGGGTTGCTCAACGCACCGCCGTCGACGTGTCGGGCGCGTGGCAAATGGCGGACTGCCCCGAGTTGCCCAATGGGACGCTCAGAATCGAGCGGAACGCGGGCAAAGCAAAGGCCACGTTCACACCTGCGGGCGGCGTGGAGCAAACGCTGCCGGAGTTCTACGCCTGGGGGGCTTGTCTGCGCTTTGAAGTGCCGAGAGAGCGCGGCAGTGCTTTGCTCTGCAATGGCTTCGTTCACGGCGACGTGGTCGAAGGGACGGTTTCCGGCGGTGGCCTCTCGCGCGTGGGGCAGTGGTCGGCCAAACGCGTCGTGGCCGGCGCTCCGTCCACGCAATCCGCTGTTCCTGCCGCGGGCCGGCAGTGGACGCCGCAACTCGGACCGCCGGAAGTGGGAGACGAATACCGCAACCCGAAGGATGGCTCAGTGCTGGTCTGGATTCCGGGCGGCGAATTCAATATGGGCCGCGATGACGGTCCTGACGATGAGCGGCCGGCGCACACGGTGCGTTTGGACGGCTTCTGGATGGGCAAGTTTGAAGTCACGAACCGGCAGTTCGCCCAGTTTCTGAAGGACACTGGCGGCAGCACGCCGATGTTCTGGGATGATCCGAACCTCAGTGGACCCGAGCAGCCGGTGGTGGGCGTCACGTACTCCGAGGCTCAGGCGTATTGCGACTGGGCGGGGCTGCGCTTGCCGACCGAAGCAGAGTGGGAGTACGCGGCCGGCGGCGGGCGAGGGCTCGCGTACCCGACTGCGACGGGAGAGATCGGGCCGGACCTGGCGAATTTGCGGGGCGTTTCCGGGCGGGACCGCTGGGAATTCACCGCGCCCGTGGGGCAGTTCCCGCCGAATCCGTGGGGCCTGTGCGATCTGGCGGGGAATGCGTGGGAGTGGACCAGCAGCCGGTGCAGTTCTTACCCGTATCGTTTGACCGATGGGCGGGAAGATGACGTGGGCGGGCTGCGCGTGATGCGCGGCGGCTGTTGGGCCTTTCCGGCCGACTACGCGGCCACGACGCGGCGCCACCGTTTCTCCCCCCACTTGCGCTACGACTACCCGGGGATTCGCGTAGCGCGCTCGGCGCTGGGGGCTGAGCCGCAGGCCGTTCGGGCGAGCGTGCTTCGGCCCTGAACTGTCTGAGCGGCATGCCGTACATTCATCTTGAGGCCTTCATTCTATTTCGGGCGCTCGCATTCTCGATACGGCGCGTTAGGATATCGGGTCGTGAGCCGGTCGGGCTGTGGCGGGCCAAGATTCGCAGTCAGCGGAGAGCAGTTATGAATAAGCTTCGGAGGTCGATTCTCGTTTGTCTGATAGGCGCCATGGGCATTTTCAGTCTCGCGCTTTTGCCCGGCCTTGCGGCGGCCCAGTCGCAGGAGCCAGAACATCAGCAGACGCCCAGTGATCAGATCGCCCAGCCGCGCGTTCCCCGCTCAGGCGGATCCGGCGATCAGGCCGACGACGAAAAACCGCGCTTTCCCGACGCGAAAGAAGTCACGAAAGACATGAAGGCGTCGGAGGGGCTGTTCACCCTCTATCGCTTCGACCCCAACGATAAGAAGCGCGACCCGGAGAAGTTGCTCGCCAAAATCCCGCAGAACCTCCTGGGCGAGGACCTGCTCTTGGCTATGAGCATCTCACGCGGCCGCATGGCAGGCTTCATGTGGGGCGACGCCCTGGTGCGCTGGGAGATCGCCGGCAAGCAGCTCCGGCTGGTGACGCCCGAGCTGCGTTACGTCCGCAAGCCGGGTCAACCGGTGAGCGAAGCGGTCGAGCGCACTTACAACGACAGCTTCATGGCCGCGGTCCCGATCGTCGGAATGACACAGCAGGGCGACCCGATCATCGACCTCGAGCCGCTGCTTAAGTCGGACCTGGCGGGCGTGACCTCGGTCGCCAGCGGCCGCATTCAGCCCGAGCTGAGCACCTGGCGGACGGTCAAGACCTTCCCGGATAACGTGCTAATTGACGTGGACATGGCCGTGGGCGCGAAGCGCGGCGGGCAGCAGGTCGGCATAACGTATGGCTTCCGGCGGCTGCCGAAGCTTGGCTCGTACAGCCCACGGCGTGCCGATCCGCGCGTGGGGTACTTCCTGACGGCGAAGATGGATTGGTCGAAGAAGTACAACGAGCGTGAGAACTTCGACCGTTACATCCACCGCTGGAAGCTGGAGAAGCAGGACCCGACGCTGGAGCTGTCGCCGCCTAAGGAGCCGATCGTTTTCATCATCGAAAAGACGGTGCCGATCCAATGGCGGCGGTGGGTGCGCGAAGGCATCGAGGACTGGAACAAGGCGTTTGAGAAGATCGGTTTCACGGGCGCCGTCGTGGTCCAGCAGCAGACGGACGACAACGAGTATAAGGACTACGACCCCGAGGACGCCCGCTACAACTTCATCCGCTGGGGCGTTACCGGGCGGGCTTTCGCGATGGGGCCTTCGCGCGTCGACCCGCGCACCGGCCAAATTCTCGACGCCGACATCCTGTTCGACGACTCGTTCGTCCGCGCCTGGATGTACAACTTCGACTTGTACGGTCCGGCTGCTATGGCACAGCTCAAGGGTCCCGGCTTCGAGGAGTTCGCGCGGGCCCATCCTGACCTCGTCCCGACGTTCCTTCAGGCCCCCAGTACGGGCGAAGACCCCGACCAGGAGTTCTGGGCCGCACTGCATGAGACGCTGGAGGAGCAGGGCCGCTGCACGTGCAGCTATGCCTGGGGCATGCAACAGCAGCTCGCGCTGGGGTACAACGCCATGATCGCAACGGGCACCGGCGCGAAGAAGCTGCCGGAGCGCTTCATCGGCGAGGCCATCAAGGAGATCGTAACGCACGAGGTCGGCCACACGCTGGGTCTGCGCCACAATTTCAAGGGCTCAAGCTGGCTCAGCATGGAAGAGATTCAGCGGCGCCGGCAGGAAACGGATGAGCCGACCACGGCCTCGATCATGGACTACAACCCCCTGTTGTTCTTTGCCGAGGACGAGCCGGATAAGTGCCGGCACTTCATAACGCCGACCATCGGCCCCTACGACGAGTGGGCGATCGCCTACGGCTACGCGGTGCCTCAGGACAAGTCTGAAACGGAAATGCTCAAGGAGATTGCCCAGCGCGGTACGGAGCCGGCTCTGCAGTATGCGACGGACGAGGATACGGTGTGGGTCTACTCGCCTGACCCGCTGGTCAACCGCTACGACCTGTCCAGCAATCCGATCGACTACTCGCGGGCGCGCATGGCGCTGACCGGGAAGCTGCTCAAGAACATCACTGAGTGGGCCGTGCAGGACGGCGAACCGATGTACTACCTGCGGCGGGCGTTCGACGTGATTTGGCTCGAACGCTTCCGCAACATGAGCTTCGTCGCCCGCACGGTCGGCGGGCAGTACTTCAACCGCGACAACCGCGGCGACCCCAACGCCCGCCCGCCCTTCGTGCTGGTCGAGCCTGCCAAGCAGCGCGAGGCTCTGGACTTCCTGGCCGAGACCGTCTTCGCCGACGAGTTCTACATGGTTGATCCCGAGGTGCTGAATAACCTGGCGCCGTCGCGCTGGGGGCACTGGGGCTCCGACGCTCCGGCGCAGCTCGATTACCCGATGCATGAGCGCATCCGGTATATGCAGGTGCAAATTCTCCTGGATTTGCTCGCCCCGCCGGTGTTGCAGCGCGTCTACGAAGCCGAGTTGAAGTCCGTGGCCGCGGACAAGTTCACGGCGGCTGAGATGCTGACGACGCTTCGCGACAAGATTTGGAGGCAACTGGACTCGAAGCCGGGCGGCACGTACACGAATGCCGAGCCGTTCATCAGCTCAATCTCGCGGAACCTCCAGCAGGAACATCTGTCCATAGTGCTGAACATGGTGGCGTCCCGGCCGGGCGCGACCGTGTCGAAGGATCTGCACGCCATGCTCACGCTGACGGTGCGGGAGTTGAGCGAGAAGATCGGACACACGCTTGACAGCAATAAGTTGGATTTCGCCTCGAAGGCGCATCTGATGGAATGTAAGTCTCGAATTGACAGAGTCTTAAGTGCACCGCTGAAGGCCGAGTAACCGCTGCCGGGATCTGTTCCGGAAAGACAATTGCCGCCCGGTCCTATATCCATAGGCCGGGCGGTTTTCATTTGGTGTATGAACACCATCTATGGTCCGAAATTGTGCGGCGATAGCGCTTGAGTTTGTCTGTATGAAGAGACCTCAATCGCCGCTA
>JAGPEO010000245.1 GCA_018056925.1 Phycisphaerae bacterium | reverse complement strand
CGCACGCAAGTCTGGCAATGGATCAAGCACCCGCGCGGCGTGTTGGATGATGGGCGAAAAGTCACGGTGGAGCTCTACAGCGCCTTGACTGCCGACGAACTGGCGCGTCTGCGTACCACGCTCGGACCGCAGGCCTTCCATGACGGCAAATTCGACCTGGCAACCAAGATTTTTGACCGCATCAGTACAGCCGACGAACTGGTCGAGTTTCTCACGCTTCCGGCTTACGAGTACCTGGACTGATTCAAGGAGCAACCCATGATCAAGGCGACTGTCCCGGCAGCCGCGGCGCTGCAAAAGAGCTGGGAAACCGACCCGCGCTGGAAGGGCGTGACCCGGCGGTATACCGCGGAAGACGTTCTACGGCTGCGCGGCACACTGCAAATCGAACATACGCTCGCCCGCGTGGGCGCGGAAAAGCTATGGCGGCTGATGCACGAGGAGGAGTTCGTAAGCGCCCTCAGTGCCGTGACCGGGAACCAGGCCGTTCAGCAGGCCCAGGCCGGCTTGAAGGCCA
Source organism: Phycisphaerae bacterium (assembly GCA_018056925.1). Taxonomy (GTDB): domain Bacteria; phylum Planctomycetota; class Phycisphaerae; order UBA1845; family Fen-1342; genus JAAYXS01. The sequence goes on along the minus strand of JAGPEO010000245.1, from coordinate 5,477 downwards.
TCTATATCAGCGGCTGGCAGGTCGCGGCCGACGCCAACCTAGCTCAGCAGACCTACCCCGACCAGAGTCTATACCCTGCGGACAGCGTGCCGGCGCTGGTGCGGCGCGTCAACTATGCTCTGATGCGCGCCGATCAGATCGACCACGCGGCGGGCAAGACCGGCACCGATTGGTTCGTTCCGCTGGTGGCCGACGCCGAGGCGGGGTTCGGCGGCAACCTTAATGCGTTCGAGCTGATGAAAGCCCTGATTGAGGCGGGCGCGGCCGGCGTGCATTACGAGGACCAGCTCTCTTCGGCCAAGAAATGCGGGCACATGGGCGGCAAAGTGCTGGTGCATACGGGGCATGCCATCGAGAAACTGACCGCGGCCCGGCTGGCGGCCGACATTCTCGGCATTCCGACCGTGCTGATCGCGCGCACCGATGCATTCAGTGCCAAGCTCTTGACTACCGAGATAGACGAGCGCGATCACCCGTTCATTGAGAACAATGAGCGCCTGGCCGAGGGCTTTTACGCGTACAGGGGCGGTCTGGAGGCGGCCATCGCGCGCGGCGTGGCCTACGCGCCCTACTGCGACGTGGTCTGGTGCGAGACGTCCGAGCCCAGTCTCGAAGATGCCCGCCGCTTTGCGGAAGGCATTCACAAGGCGCATCCGGGAAAGCTGCTGGCCTACAACTGCTCACCATCGTTTAACTGGAAAGCGAATCTCGACGACGCAACGATCGCGAAGTTCCAGCGCGAACTGGGCGCGATGGGCTATAAGTTCCAGTTTGTCACGCTGGCCGGCTTCCACGCGCTGAACCTGAGCATGTTCAAGCTGGCGCTGGACTACCGGCGCGAGCAGATGGCGGCCTATGCCCGGCTGCAGGAAGAAGAATTCGCGCTCGCCCGCAGTGACGGGTTCGCCGCGACGACGCACCAGCGCTTCGTCGGCACGGGTTACTTCGACGAGGTACAGAAGGCCATTGCGGGCGACGACACGCCCACCGCGGCCCTGACCGGTTCGACCGAGGAGGCGCAGTTCGCGGCCGTAGACAAACCGGCCCCGGTCCGCGCGCGACCGGCAGAGTCACGCACGCGCTAAACTGCGAGTTTTGCTGGGCCGACTGCACGAGTACGACGCAAAGAACGCTTCACGGCTCTGACCACGGTCGCCGGAAGGCTGCTGTTGGAAGGGACCGTCGGTTTGCTTGCTACGCCGCCCCATCTCGGACAGGCACGCCGAAATCAGCCTTCGGCGTGGTTTAGGAAAAGCGGGTGATGGGACTTGAACCCACGACATTCACGTTGGCAACGTGACGCTCTACCACTGAGCTACACCCGCGTCGCCTCTTTTTGAGGCCGCTATTATATCGTCCGTCGCCGGCCTGCAAAGGGGGCCAAAAAACCTCCGCCGCAGATTCGTCCGCGATCCGTCGCAGCCGGATGCGCAGGCTGTGCGCGACGCCTCGAATCAGCGGCTCCGGACGCCGCCCGGAACTCGCCCACGGCACGGCTGAAAAAATGGTGGCGGACGGAGTCGAACCGTCGACCTGCGGGTTATGAATCCGCCGCTCTTAACCAACTGAGCTACGCCACCGCAGCGTAAAAACGCTGTAAATCTCGATTCTAGGCTGACTTATGGCGGGCACGTTTTGACGCCTTTCGTTCAGCCGTGTTCACGTTTGACCCCAAACGTTCAGCCTCCGACCCCAAACCTGACCCCAAACTGAACCCCACGCGCGGCAGCATGTGGACGCCGGAAGCCCGGTCGGCCAGCTCGGTATGGGCGTACAGCCGCATGGTCAGGTTGATGTCGCTGTGTCTCATCAGGTCCATTGTAACTTTTGGCGCGACGCCTGCAAGCGCCAGGTTCGTCCCGTAGGTGTGGCGCAGGGCGTGGAAGTCCACGAAGCCGTCTCGGGTTACGGGCTTGAGGAAGTTCGACTTTCGCCTTTCGGCTTTGTCCTGCTCCGTCGTCGCCGCTTCGATCCACGCCTCTCGTGCCGCCGCCAGGTCGGTCCGAACGAGCCGCGACCGGGCGCGTGTCTCCGGCAACGGAAAGACCGGTAGCCCCGGCTCCCGCTCTTCCAGGTACTCGCGCAGCTCGGCAGCCAGCTCGGGCGTAATGGGCTGGTTCGCCGCCTTACTGTTCTTCGTTTCGTCCGGGGGCAGGTAGACGAACGGCGTTGACCCTTGCAGATGAAAACTCTCCGGCGTCAGGCAGGCAAGCTCTTCCGAACGGAAGCCCCTACCGAGCGCCGTCTTGTACACCATTTCGCGCTCCCAACCGGTCATGTGCCGGCGATCGGCGCTCGTGGCCGTCACCGACAGCAGCCAGTGTTGCTCGTCATGGTTGAGCGCCCGCCGCGTCTCCCGGTCTGCACGGGGCAGGTGCTTCCAACCTTCGACGGGGTTGCGGTCGAGTTTGTTCGTGCTCTTCAAGAACGAGCAAAACTCCGACAGCGCGGTCATGTAGTGGTTGCTTGTGCCCTCGGATATATGATCGTCTCCGTCGCTCGTGCGGCGAGCCGCTACGTATTCCGTCGCCCTCGCCAGCGTAATGTCGTTCACCGTTCTCCAGCCGCAGCCCTCGATGAACTTCGTTACGCGCAGCCCGGTCAGGTCTGCGTGCTTCTGTGTGCCGTTGTCGTTTCGAATGGCTTGCTTGAAGTTCTCGACTTCTTTGGCCAGGTCTGTATTCACTGCGTTGTCGTCCCGCCCTTTCTGCCCGTCTTGCCGCCAAGCGCTGTTAGGGGCGGGCTAGCAGGACCCGGTGGACCTTGTGTGGGGCACTGTGCGCTTTTGCGCAAAGTCCAGAAAAGACATTGACGAGACAATTCCTGCCCCATAGGTTGAATTTCGAGGGTACATGCTTCTGTGCCCGTTGCGACTTGGCGTCGATTGATAGCCTTCGTGCGCGGTTTCGATCCGAATTCGGCCGATCTGTGAACGGCGTTGCGGATCGTCTAAGGCTGGGAGAGGCATGAGACGTACAGTGCATCTGTTCTCGACAGGAGGCCCGCGTGGGGCTCCTCCCTACTCATGTTTTCGGAGGAGTTCGCAATGTTGAGAAAGCTGTTTCTGGCAGTTTCCGTCGTCACTGTTCTTGCCTTGTGGGCGTGTGAGACCACGCCGGGCAGGCCACCCGTCACCCCCCCAGCCGCCAGTGATTGTCGATCCGCCGACACCGGAAGAGGGTATTCCGTTTGGAAAATTCTGCCAAGACGGGTTCTGCTACTGGTATGATCCGGCCCGAGGCCAGTGGTACTACTTGGACGGGTCGGGTGCGAGAGTCTACATTGAAGGAAACCCGCCAGGGTTTGACCCCGGGCCATACTGGCCGTCGGAAGCTACGCTGGGGTCACTCCAGGGATATAGCCGAGCGGATTACGGCCTGGTACCTGATACCGAAGGTAAGGTCGCACCTTTGATGTAGTTCACAAACCTCGCGAACAGCACTTGGGATTTTACAAAAAACGACGTGCTAGATTTCTACATGGTAACTGATCTCCAGTGGGAGCTTCCGACGGACCGCAGCAACATGCTTGTCGCCGCGATTGGCACGGATAATATTCATCGGTACGCCATGCCGTTGCCCTCTGGAGAAAACGCCGCGCTCTTCTACCTGAAGAACGTGAGCGTGTCCAACCTGATCGAGTTCCTTTCGCAGATGAGCATTAAGCAGGTGAATTCCCAGGCCACCGGCGGCACCTACACCTTGAAGTTGTCTGGGCCTCAAGCGAACTACACCGGAGTGGACATTTATTGGAACGGCCTGCTCGTTCATAACGTGGACTTGCGCTGATCTGATTGGTGAACACGTACCGATTAGTAGCATTGGTCGTTTGCGCCGGGGGACTGTCGGGCTGTTGCGCGCGGTCCGGCCAGTCCCCCGGTGCGCTTGAGTCGCCGATAGCACCGATCTCTGCCATTTCATTGCGCGCCGCGCACGTCGAAACCCTGCGGGCCAAGAACCGCTTGCTCTGCGAAATAGCGATGGCGAACGCTGAGATGGCGATGGCCAACACGCGAACGCTCGTCAGCCTGTGCAGAGAAGGATAGTGTCATGTCCCGTAAGCGACATATCACGCCCTATGTCATGACCGATGGCGATTACTGGCGTATCGCGAACCTGCTGCGCTGGGGCGGGTTCCACTACAAGACGATTGCTCGCCGCCTCTGGTATGGTGGCGATCAGAGCGCCGAACCACGCACGGCCGAACTGCGGCGCATCGGCAAGGTCGCCAAGAAAGAACAGCTTTCGCCCCTCGACTGGCGCAACGGCGAGACTGAAGAAGCCGTTGAAATCCTGGCGAACGTGAACGATGGCCGCGTGCCCCACTTGAATTTCCGAGCCACCCACTTCAAAATACAGCCGCTCAAATTGGCCCGCCGGCGCGCCGCTACGGCGTAACGAACGATTTGAGACGGGCGCGGTGGCCGTTGTTTCCCCCCGGCATCGGCCCCGCCCCGTCTCGGCCCCTGAATTTTCGTTGCATCCAAGGGGCGTAGACGATAATCTGAGCAGACAGGAGTTGGAGAAGATCGCTATGACCGAACCCTCTCACGAAGAACTCGTCGCGTTCTGGAACGACGAGCACTCGACCTGGGGGCAACTACGCCGTCTTAACGGGCACCTTGCTATGATCGCAATCGCCGCTTACGGGGCGCTGCAAAGTTCAAATCCCGTATCGCGTGCTGGCTGGATTGTTGTAGCCGCGCTCCTTCTCGCGGGCGGATTATGCCGGTTGGCGAGCAAATGTCTGAGCGCTCGTAGAATCGTCCGATGACGGGCCGACCAGCGCCTAAACTACTACGGCGCTTGTTCCCCTACCTGAAGCGCTGACCGTCTCGATGCAGGTTGCTGACCTCGATGCGTCGGGGCGGTCCTGCTATTTTTAGGGGGATTGCTTTTCTCGCTACCCGTGCTAGCATCGTTGTTGCGGCGGGCGAAGTCGAAAGTTGGACTTTCGCGATGGCAACTACGAAGAAAAGCACGCTCTGGCTGTACCGGGATTACGATTACCATTTGGTCCGCTGGCACGGCCGGAACCCGCCTAGAAAATGCTCAGACCTGGCCCTTGACGGGGAGTGCGTTGACAATTTCTGCGCCATTATGTTCGAGGCGCTGACCGATATCCAATTTCCGGATGATGCGATGACATAAACGCCCGGGCCTGTTGTGCAATGAGAGTAGATTCCACTTGTCGCGGCATTTGGACCGCGACACAGACTTATCATGTCGGCCATGTCCCGGCGCTGGGCCGGCACGCTCGGTCAGCGCCGCATTTTACGCCCCACCGGCAGTCCTCTTCAGTGCAGTTTTGGGTGGCGGCTCCCTTGCCGAAGCAGTTGCAGATGTCGGTGCTAGGCGCGACGGCGCTGAACGAGCCGCTGATATCTATCACGCCGGTAAGAGTAATCGAAGGCGTGACTACAGGATCGCCCGTCCATCCGAGCACCACCGATTGAGTGGGCTCGTATACATAGATGT
>JAGPEO010000244.1 GCA_018056925.1 Phycisphaerae bacterium | reverse complement strand
GTCCATGCCGCCTGGGGCCCGGAGCGCATTGAGACGGCCTGGTGGCGCGGGCCGGACATCCGCCGCGACTATTTCCGCCTTGAGACCCAAAGCGGCGAGCAATTCTGGGTATACCACAACTTCGACGACCAGCGCTGGTACCTGCACGGCATATTCGCGTAGCCGCGGTGGTTGGGTGCCATGCTCAAAGCTGTAAGCGCGGGCACACCCTACGCCGGTAGCGCCGCCGGTTCCAGCCCGACAGCCCGAACGCAACGAAGCCAACTGGTATTCAACGGGGCGACACGCCCCGGCTCTGCTCGCCGTGCCGGCCGTTTTTCGTTTGGATCCCGCGCCCCTATCCGATAACATGGTTGCCAACTTCATGAAGGAGGACAGCCGTGAATGCGCACACGCACCGGCTGGCTGCCGTCGCCTTGATCGCAGCCGCCATGCTTTCGGCGAAAGCCGCCGAACCCCCCGTCACTTACCTCACCCCAGACACGTTTAAGCCCGCGATCGGTCAAACGCTGACCCTGCGCGTCAACAGCGGCACTCCGCAACGGGCTGAGGTTGCGCCTTGGCCTGAGGATCAGCTCAGATATTTCTTCGTGCGCGGCGGCGGAATGCAGCACAACCGGCCCACCCTGCCGGCTACAGAACGCGACCGCAACGCGGCAGAATTTCCGATTTCGCAACACGGCGTATCAGTCATCGCCCTAGAACCAAAGCCTGCCGTCGTGCAAATGAGCGGCGAGGAACTGAAAAGCTTTCTGTTACGCAACGTGGCCGGCGCCGAGCGCGATGCTCGAGTGGCCGCGCTGAGCGAAAAGGCAACGGTTCGCGTACGGCGAGTCGAATCCGCCACCGCCCTGGTGCGGGCGCCGGAGGCCGCGGGCGAGCAGGCAGGCCCGTCGTCGATTGCCATGAGCAAGCTTGGCCTGCGGGTCGAATTGCGCAGTTTGATCGATCCGACCGTGTCGCCGGCGGGCAGCGACTGGGCGGTGCGTGCCTACATCGAAGGCTCGAACAAGTCCAACGTGCAGGTGCAGGCCACGAGCCTGGCTGACGGCAAGACGCAAACGGCATTGACGGATCGGAGCGGCGCGGCGCGCTTTCATTTCGGAGTTGGCGGAAGCTGGCGCGTTGAGTTCCACCAGGCGCAGCCGCTGGAGAACGATTCGCAAGCCGATTGGGTGTTGTATAGCGGCACACTGACGTTTGAGGTCCCGACCAAAGGAGCTGGGAAATGACGCGTAACGAAAAGAGTCCGGCCAGAACGCTGCTGAGCCGCACAGCCGCTCTGGGCCTGCTGGTAACCGTGTGCAGCGCCGCAAGCGCGCTGGAGTGGGAAGAGCTGGGCCCGGCCCCGATCCTCACGGGCAGGTACACAGGCCGCGTTTCGGCCATCGTGTGCAGCAAAACTAATCCTGATCTGTATTACGTGGCCGGGGCCGACGGCGGGGTGTGGCGCACTTACGACGGCGGCGCAACTTGGACGCCGCTGACCGATTTCATGCCAACGACGGCCATCGGTGCATTGGCTTTGGACCCGGTTGATGAGCAGATCATTTATGCCGGCACGGGTGAAGCAAATTACGCCCATCACAGCCGCTTCGGATTAGGGCTGTATAAATCAACGGACGGCGGCGACAACTGGGAAACGCTTGCGGCCGAGGTCTTCTCTGGTCGCTGCTTTTCGCGCCTTCTGATCGACCCCGTCAACCCGCAGCGACTTTATGCCGCGATTACTCCGGCCGGCGGCTTTCCGGCGCTGTGCGCCGCTAAGGGACACCCGGGCGCGACCGGACCGGTAGGCGTGTTTCGCTCGGATGACGCCGGCGTGACCTGGACCCAATTGCTCAATGGACTTCCAAACTTGGCCGCCACTGACCTGGCAATGGATCCGGTAAACCCGGCCATCTTATATGCCGCTATTGGCCACATATTCGGCAGCCCCGAGAACGGGATTTACAAGTCCACGGACGGCGGCGATAGCTGGACCAAGCTTGGCGGTGGACTGCCGACGGAAAAGGTAGGTCGCATCAGTGTGAGCGTGGCGCCGAGCCTGCCCACGCGTCTGTACGCCTTGATTTGCCACGACTCAGACGAGGCCGGCGGGGGCGCTTCGACGATGGGTGCATACCGTAGCGATACGGCCGGCGCTACCTGGGAGACGTATGTCGACTTCCCCACTATTCAGGGTACTTACGGCTGGTATCTTTCAATTGTCGGAATTGATCCGGCCAACCCCGACATCGTGTTTATGGGCGGCGTTACGCTCGTGCGTTCGGGCGACGAGGGGATTTGGCACACCGTCACACCTCCACATGTCGACATGCACGCTATCGTCTGGGACGCAGCCGGCCGCGTCGTGGTGGGTGACGACGGCGGCGTACATCGCTCCGAGGACGGTGGCTGGACGTGGAGTACTATCAACGAGGGCCTGGGATTGATCCAGGGCTACGCGGGATTCTCGCGGCATCAGCAAGAGTACTACATGTTCATAGGCACGCAAGACAACGGTACGCTTCGCCGCAACGCGAATGGCACTTGGACCAACATCCTCGGCGGCGACGGCGGCTGGACGCAGACCGACCCTGTCAGTACGTCGCGCGTCTTCGCCGAGTTCCAGGGTACCGGGAATCTGTACAGATCAACCAGTCTGGGCAGCAGTTTTACATTCGTCGGTACGGGCATCAGTTCCGGAGACCGAAACTGCTTCATGCCGCCGTACCTGATCGATCCCAACGACTCCGCCAAAATGCTCTATGCCACGCATCGTATTTACCGGAGTACGAATTACGGTTCGAACTGGACGGCCATCTCCTCCGATCTGACGGGCGGAGGCAGCGCCGCGGTCCGCTCGCTCGCGATGGCCCCTTCCGATCCCTACACCCTCTATGCCTCCACCAATGACGGCCGCGTGCTCGTTTCGACCAACGGCGGTTATACCTGGACCATTATCCGGGAGAATGTGCCGGGCTGGTCGCGCATCATGCGCCAGATATGCGTGCATCCGACCGACCCTCAGACTGCTTATGTGGCGGTTTCGGCGTTCGGAGAGCAGCAAATCCTGCGAACCACGGACCAAGGGCAGACTTGGACCGCGCTGGACGGCAATTTCCCCGACATTCCCGCCAACGTGATCGCCGTCGATATCCGTACGCCCAGGCCAACTATCTTCGTGGGCGCCGAAGATGGTCTGTACCGTTCGGTGAACGATGGCGTCTCCTGGCACCGCTACGGCGCCGGCCTGCCACGCTGCCCCGTCATCGACATAAGTTTTGAACCTGACCGCTCACGCCTGATCGTGTCTACCCAGGGCCGCGGCGTTTGGAGAATTCCGATCGGCGTGCCGGCTGACATGAATGGCGACACGATGGTCAACGCCTTCGACATCGACGCCTTCGTGCTGGCCTTGACCGATCCGGCCGCCTTCGCGGTTCAGTACCCCACCGTCGACGTGATTGCTAATGGCGACATCAATGGCGATGGCCTGCTGAACGCGTTCGACATTGACGGCTTTGTGGGCGTGCTTACCGGAGCGTGAACGCGGGCGGAGAAAACTCACATGGATTCCCGCCGGCCGACCGGCGGCAAGCGCCGCTGGAGGCGCGGACCCGGACGGCGGACGACGCCCACCCTGTGCCGCCGGCGCGCCGTTGGACGCGCTGGCGCATGGTTAAGTGGGCGGTGCGCGTGGGCCTGCCGCTGTTCATCCTGACCTATGTGGGATGCGTGGGCTTGGACGGCTTCTTCTATTACCCAAACCGGAAGACTTACGATCGGCCCGAAGACTACAACTTGCGATACGAGGAGGTGCGCTTTCAAACCAGCGACGGTCTGACGCTTGCCGGCTGGTTCCTGCCGGCTGTCCGGCATAAGCCCTTCCGCGGCACCATTGTGCACTTCCATGGCAATGCCGCGAACATCAGCGGCCACCTGCTGCTCGTTTATTGGCTCCCGCTGCAAGGCTACAACCTGCTGATGTTTGACTACCGCGGTTACGGCCAATCTGAGGGCAAGCCAACGCGGGCCGGGACCATTGCAGACGGTAACGCGGCCATCGACTATGCGCTGAGCCGCGCCGATGTTCGCGGGGGGCCGTTGTTCGTCTATGGGCAGTCGCTCGGCGCAGCGGTAGCTGTAGTCGTCGCGGCCGAGCGCCCCGAAATCGCGGGGGTGGTGGCCGAATCGCCGTTCAGCGGCTACCGGCGGATCGCAGCCCGGCACTTGCAGAAGCGGATACTAATTCCGCCGCTGGCCAGAGGTCTGGCAACGCTATGCGTGTCGGCCGGTTATGACCCGGTCGACGCCGTGCCTCGCCTGGCGCCGCGGCCGTTGCTGGTCATTGTGGCGGGCAATGACAATATCTGCTTTCCGGATCTCGGACGCGAGCTGTTCGACGCCGCGTGCGAGCCGAAGGAAATTTGGGAAGCGCCGGGCGCCGACCACTTGGCCATTATGGAAGGCAATGCAAACGCATTGATGGACCGCATCACGGGGTTTTTCGATCGTGCGGCCGAGGGCAGACGTTAGCTCGGCCGCCGATAGTCAAAGCAGTCCCGGTACCTGGAAGTCGGTTGCCGGCACGTCGGGCGCCTGTACCTGAATTATCCCGTTTTGGGCCGTTTCCGTGGTGAACGTCAGTAAGGCCTGTTCGGTGGCCGCGCCTGCCGCCGACGGGATGTCGAATTGGGCTGAACCCTGGAAGGGAATTAGGTTCAGCGTTAATGAAGGATCGGCGATGGCGCCCGTCAGCGTGATCTGAGTGGGCGGGCCGTTCTCGACGGTGAAGATCGCCGAGTTAATCCGCATTCGCCCGCCTGGCATAAGCGTGACGTCGAAATTCCCCACCAGGGCGCCGACGGCGGCGGTATTCACGCTCATGGTGCCCGCCAGGTTCGTGCCGGCCGGATCGGAAGAGATCGTCACCGGATCAAGCTGGCCCTGAATTGTTCCGCCGTCAAACACCAGCGTCGTGAAATCAATGGTTCCGACGCGGGTAGTCAGATTCACCCTGCTAGTGGTCAGGCCGCTGACGACTCGGTTTGCGGTTATCAAAGACGAGCAGCCGGCGCCGAAGTCAACCGCGATCAGTGCGTTAACCCGGGCCGCGTCTGTGACGTACGAGACCACCGGACACTCGCCAAAGCTTTCAATCGGACCGAGCGTGTCGAGTGCCAGGCGGGGGTCGGCGAAGGCGTTCAGCGTGGAAAAGATTTCGAAGAGGGCCTCGATTTGCGTCATGCCTGTCTGAATCGCCTGCTGCTGTGCGGCCGTCAGGCTCGGACTGACGTTGTCGTTGGCGTTCTGGTTTCCAGGCTGGGGAGGACAGCCGGTCAATGCAGCACAGAGGGCGCAAAAAAGCAGCAGGCAGATGCAGCGCGTCATTAGAAGTTCTCCGTAGTCAGAGGGCCGTTTGCAGAATTATACCGGTGCAGCGGGCGGGCCAGCGAGCTGCCGGCGAAGATGCAACCTGCGCCGCGGCGCTCGTCGGAGGCGGTCGCTGTCGTCACAGTGGGTCGCTTTTTCGACGCGGTCGGTGTCATCAGCGGAGGCGGTCGGTTGCTGCTGGTGCGATGAATCTGTCTCGCGAGTGGGGGTAGTTGTCTCATGATACGCCGTTTGGACGACGCCGGGGCCAGTCTGCCAGGTTGCCAAGCTTGGTCGGCTATATCCCATAAAATCGTCGGTGGGTTTGCGCCAGGGGCAGGGAGCCCATTTGCCAAGGTATGCGCGCTCGGATTTGGCAAAGTGCCGCGCTGCGCGAGAGCAGGAGTGAGGTGAAAGGTGAACAGGAGAGGGGGAGAGAGGCGGCGCGCGGTGCTGCCCCAGGTGATCAAGCGGTCTGATAAAAAGGCGTGTAGCTGCGGGCATACGGGGCAGATGATCAGATACTCATGGTTTTTGTGCACTCGGTTTTGATAACCTGAGGCGCCGCTGCGCGGAGAGAGTTGATAGGTGAGAGGTGAGCAGGTGAGAGAGCGCGGAGAGGGATGATAGGTGACAGGTAACGAGGGGGCACATTTCGAATGCCGCATAGTGG
>JAGPEO010000243.1 GCA_018056925.1 Phycisphaerae bacterium | reverse complement strand
CCAGCCTGGCAAGGTCCAGGTAAGGCGTGCGATACGCGAACCAGAAGCAGAAGTAGGCGATCGACAGGCCCAGCAGCCATTGGTAGCTGTCGGTGTTGTAGCTGATGTAGGTGAGCACCGCCAACGCGAGCATGACGTCATGGCGGACCTCGATCCGGTTCTTGAACAACTGCGCAAGGATGCCCACGCAGAAGAACGCGCCCAGCCGCAGCCATTCGGTGTGCACCGGCAACAACCGCGGATGCACGATCCCCGCGAGCAGCAACGCCAGCAATGCAACGGTCCCCAGCCGCCAGTTGCGCAGCAGCCCGAACACGCCCAACGCGGCGACCAGCAGGTACATCCGCATCTCCGCGGGAAGCGTCCACAGCGAGCCATTGACCGAAGGCATCCGGTGGTCGGCGAATACGCCGGGGAGCGTCCATGCCATCTCGGACGAGAACGCGAGATTGGTGGTGACGTAGCGTCGAACCTCCGGAGAGGCGAAATACTCGGCGCTGCCGAGGTCGGTGAACAGCGGCCCGAGGATGAGCGCGGACGCCACCAGCACAAACAGGAATGCCGGCACGATGCGCAGCAGGCGCGCGGTCATGAAGTCCGCCAGGTTTGCCCGGGCGATGTAGCTGCCGGAGACCATGAAGCCGCTGATCACGAAGAACATCATCACCGCGATGTCGCCGCTGTAGAACGGCCAGCCATTGCGCAGGAACACATCGGTGGTTCCGACATCCCGCGCAAGCACGAAGCTGTGGCCGTAGATGACCATCAGCGCGGCGATGATTCGCAGCAACAGGAAGTTGTCGCGCTTCTTCGTCAGGTATGAATGGATGGTGTGCATCGCGCGGTGGTCTTGTCCAATTCGTGGGTGGCGATCAGCGCAGCAAGCGCTGCGCTTCATTCCTGGGCGCGATGGTGGATGTCAGGCATCTGCTCGCATCCGCGTTCGGGCGCCACCAGACCTCCGCCTCGCCGCGGCGTTCCAGCATGACGAACCCAAGCGCCTCGAGTGCGGGCATTAGGCCCGGCCGCGCTTGCGCGGGACGAAACTCGACATGGGTGATGCCGATGCGCTCGAGGCCTTCCTTCCACAGGGACCCACTGGGATCCTTGGCCGCTTCGCCCGCAAATGCACTCATCCGCGGATCATAGAAACCGGTCGCCAGCGATTTCGACGGTGCCAGTGCCACGTACGAAGTGGTCAGGTCGGCGAACAACAGGCAGTAGGGGCGGCCGGATGCATCCAGGCTCCTCACCAGGGCCCGCTCCGGCACGTAGGTCTGCTCGACCTGCACAACCGCGCGTGGCCCATCCTTGAGCAGTTGTTCCGCCGCGCCGGCGGTGAGGATCCAGCTGGTGCTGCGGATCAGGCCGCACTGCACCAGCACCAGCGCGACCAGGCTCGCCACCGCCGCGCGCCGGTAGGGCTGCGCGGACAACGCCACCACCCCCAGCACGCCCAGCAAGCCGATCGCCGGGAAGATGTAGCGCAGATACTGGACCTGCAAGAACACCACCAGCCCCGTCGCAAGCGCGAATATCGTCAGCGCGGCGCGCCAGCCACCCGCAACGGCCGAGACCGCCCAGGCGCCAAGCAACGCCAACAGGCTGAGCCCGGCGGCTCCGATGTAGGACTCCAAGTAGCTGGGCGTCGCGAACGTGAGCTTCCAGAACGCATCGAGGCCGACGCCGGTATGCCAGCGGGGATCGGCGAAATCGATCGCCGCCATGTACGGCGATTTGAAGATGCCGTTGAACAACGGGAACAACGGATTCCCGGTGATCAGTGTTGCGTAGAAGTAGCTGCTGCCTGCAATGACGGCGGCGAACGCCAGCAGGAGTGCAAGGCGTCGGTACTGCCGCAGGGAAACGTGGTGCCAGATCAACCAGCTGCCGAGCACCAGCAGGTACACGCCATTGCTGATCTTCAGACCCGCCAGCATCCCGCACAGGCCGCCGATCACCCACGGCGAGGCGGCCCAGGTATCGTCGCGCTTGAGGGCGATACAGCAGGCGACGAGGTGCAGCAGCACGGCGGTCGAGGCGCCATCCACCTGCAGCGTCATCCCGAAGTAGGCGGTCAGGGGATGGCTTGCATAGAGTGCGGCGGCCAGCCAGGGGAATGCGCCGCGCGCGCCCAGCAGATGCGCCACGCGATACGCGCCAACGCAGCCCGCCAGCAGCCAGCCAACCCCGATTGCCGAACGCGATTCCCCGCCTGCGAGGACGGAGGTCATCGCATGCAGCACGTTGTTCAACCACGGCGCCACGGCGAATACCTGGCTCGACGCGTCGATCCGGTAGTACGACCCTGCAAGTAGTTCGCGCGCCATCAGCAGGTGCGCGGAGTTGTCGTCCGGATTGAGGCTGGGCAACCAGGCCGGCACCGCGGCGAGCCCGATGATCCCGACCGCGAAACATGCCGCGAGCGGCTCCTTCGTCGTTGCCTCGGACCACGACTGCATCATCGACCGTGCCGAGGCCAACAGCCTGTGCCTGCCCGCCCACAAGACGAGTGAGGCAGCAAACAGATACACGAGCGGTGAGTGGATCGGCAGGGGAAGCAACCACCCGATCAGAGCCGCCATCGCCCCCAGTCCGGCCAGCATCGCGGTGAACGCCACGTCCCCGGAACGCTCGCCGTCCCTGTGCAGGAACGAGCCGATCACCAAGCCCAACGACAGCAGCAAGACATAGGCTGCGGACTGTGCGATCCCGGCGAAGCCAACGAAGGCCACGACGCAGGCCAGCGCGAGCACGTCAGCGGCACGGAGCCGCCGCCCTGCACCCCTGGCAAGCGCCCACAGCAGCAACGCCGGCAGCACCAGCACGGCGCCGTAACGTGCCAGTAAGGGCAAGGCGCCCGTCAATGCCTCGCGTATCCCGGCGTTGGAGAACGCGAGCGCCAGGGTCACGACGATCGGCGCGATGCAGAGCACCGCAGCGATCCCCGCTTTCATGGGAACGTCGGCGATTCCTCGACCAGACATCATCGGCATCCGCCGCCCCTGCGGTTGCTGCTTAATTGCAGGGCAGGGCCGTGACCGTATGCGTCGCCAGTTGCTTGCCGGATTCGCCATCCACCAGCTCGACGAGGAGCCCGGCGATCACCCACTCGCCGGTCTTCGCTTCACCCTTCGGCGACATCACGGCCAGCGTCTTCTTCTCCGGGTTAGTGGAATCGCTGACCAGGACCTTGACCGAATTGACGTCGGGCCGCTGGACATCCCACTTGACCACCGAAGTCGTGCGATCCCGCCCCTCACAGGCATACACGTTCGCCGGCTCGACCGAGAAGGTCACGCCCTGCTCGACGCGGGTGTTGCTCGCCGGTGCCGCAGCGGCGGTTGCCGGCGCTTTCTGGTTCTTGTCGACATTGTCTGCAGGCGGCGCCGGCTTGGAGCAGGCTGCCAACCCGGCAAGCGACAACATCACGAACATGGCACGGGCAGTGTGGCTCTTCATTGCTTGCTCCAGGCAAAGGGGGAAAACCGTCAAAAAACCAACATGTTCGGAAGGGCGGACTGACGTCATCCATGCAAGGAGATGCGCCGGATCAGGCGCGTCCCGATGCCGCATGGCAACTCGGTCTTGATGAAATCCCGGCAGGGACCGGGCACGCCGGCATGATAATGCAGGCGGGCACGCTGCAGCCGTGAACGGCGTTGACGGCGATTCCAGCGGCTCAGGGCCGCCGGATTGCCTCATGGGGCCCGATTCCCGCTTCATGAACGCAGCTTGGGGCCGTTTTCTGGAACCTGGCCAGCATGTGCGTCGGGCTGATCCGTCCCGACGTGATCGCGGCGTGGTCCATGGCCTGGACCATGTCGATGAAATGCAGGTCCCACTCGGACTGTTGCCGGAAATGATGGCCAAAGCCACGATCGATGAACACGTCGATGATGTAGCCCCACGCCAGGAAGACGCTCGGCTGGAAGCGCTCCAACAAGAGCGGCAGGATGTCCTGTGCACGGATTCCCTCGAAGCCCTCCAGCGAGCAGTCCCAATCCAGAAAACTGTCTTCATGTCGTTGCAGGCGATGGTTGTACCGGTACCGGGGCGGCATCCACCGCCACGCCTCATCCACCAGCGCCCGCGCCTCCGGCCAGCGTTGGTGGCCATTGCGACCGATGGTGTCGGAGATCAGGAAACAGCCTTGATCGCCGAGCCGCTCGCACACGGAATCGAACAGGCGCTCGAGCTCGACGACGTGATGCAGCGACTGGTTGGCAATCACCACATCGAACTCGCCGCTCGGCAAGCCTTCGTTGAGATCATGGACCTGGGTACTGATGCGGCCTGCCAGCCCCTGCGCCTCGATGGCCTCGTTCGCGCGACCCAGGGCACCCTCGCTGATATCGAGACAGAGGATGCTGAAATCCTCCACTCCGCGCGCCAGCAATCCCTTCGCCACGTCGATCTCGTGCGCACAGTCGCCGGCTCCCACGCTCACCGCACGCAACGGGCGCCATGGCATACCGGCCCAGCGATCCATCTCGAGGACGAAGAAGTCCACGATGTTGTCGTAGCCATGGGTGTTGAGCGTGGCGCGCGGGTACTTGTTGGCCCAGTAATGGAAGATGTCCGGCAGGTCATGCACGCACAGGTCCGCATCGAAGCGGGCCCGCTCCTGTTCCAGACGTTCTGAATATTCGCTCATGGATTCCGATATCCGGTTGCGACTGAAGTATCCCGCTAGTGCCGCCAGACGTGAAGCCCGCTAGCGCGATGGAGCGCGAGCGTCACCACGAAGTTTCTCGTCGAGGGACAGCGCCCATTGCGTCCTGACCATGTACTCGGCCTGATAGTAGTAGGAACGCGCCGCTTCGAATGATGCCTGGTGAAGCAAGCCGTTGCGCTGCAGGAGCGACAGGTTCTCCGGTACCGGGTGGTACAGGCGCGCATCGAATTCCGGGCTTTCCGAAGGCTCGAACTCGACGAAGAACCCGAATGAACGCCCCGGCAGCGCGCTGACTCGGAACCCGTGCGCCTCGAAATACGGCGTCACGCCGGCGAGCGAGTAGCTGATGATATGGCCGCGATGGCGGGGATCCAGGTATGCAGGATCCTCGTTGCGCACGTAGTCCGGCATGCCGGTGTTGAACAGCCACAAGCTGCCCGGCTCGCTAACCGTTGCGAGGTCGGCCAGCATCCTGTCGAGCATGCGCGGCGTGAGATGTTCGACCACTTCGATGCAGACGCCGGCGTCGAAACGGCCCTCCAACGCTTCAATGCCGCCGATGTGGAAATTCGGACACGACGCCGCATACGGCGGCGGGTACTTCTCGACGCCATGGAAGATCTCGGCAGACGGGTCGATGAGCCGGTGCAGCTCCTGCAACAGGAAGCCAGGCCCGGCACCCAGATCGAGGAACCGCCGCACCAGGCGCCGGCAGTACAGGATCGCCTCGCCAGCCCGGCACAACGAAACTCCGGAGGCGCGCTCGATCGCGCCAACCCGCTCCTGTTGCCAGTACTCCTCCGTGTAGTCGCCTACCAAGGAACCGCCGGCGTCCAACATGGCGATCACGTCCGGATCGATGTGGATGGAACCGCACTGCGCGCAGGTGAAATACGGATACCCGTCGATGACAGCGTACCCGGCGCTACGGCCGGAGACGCAGATCGGGCAATCAAAGGACGTCATCGCATGTTTCCCAGCATGGGTAACAGCGCAACTGACCTGTCCCTCGACGCACGCAACGCGGGCACGCAACGACGCGCCTGCTCGTCCGCGGCGCCGCGCACTTCAAGCGCACCCTCGCGATCCAGCACCACATGACCCATGACCGCCAACGTCCGCGCCAACAAAGGCTCCTTGCCAGGATCGACGATCACATGGGACGCGCCGATCCGCGCGAGCAAGGCGCGCCACTTGCCACCGCTGGCGTCGGCTTCGGCATCGTTGCGCGCGCGCCAGAGTTCCGGGTCGTAGCGACGATGCAGGGAAATCGCATGGCCGCGACCCGTCCCCACGAACGGGGCCCTGGGGTTGCTCATCAGCACACAAGCGTTGGGATCGCGCGCCACGATCCGCGA
>JAGPEO010000242.1 GCA_018056925.1 Phycisphaerae bacterium | reverse complement strand
TATCGGGCTCGTCCTCGACCCATAGCACGCGCAGACCGGCTAGCACACTTACGTCGCAAGCCGCCGCGTTCAGCTCGCCGGGTGCGTGCGGCAACCCGGAAAAGCCGCCCGGTCCCAGCGCCGCGATCGGCAGTTCCAACGTGAACGTCGAGCCCCGGCCAACGCCCGGGCTCTCCGCACGCACCGAACCGCCGTGCATATCGCACAGCTCCTTCACGATCGCCAGGCCCAGCCCCAACCCGCCACGATCAGCCGGCGCCGCCTGGTGAAAGCGCTCAAAGAGGCGTCCCAGTTGCTCGCCGGCAATGCCGATGCCGTTATCCGCCACGACCACTACAACCCGATCGGGCTCACGCCGCGCAGTCAGTCGCACCCACCCGCCCGATTTGGTGAATTTCACGGCGTTAGAGAGCAGGTTCCAAATTACCTGCTGCAAGCGCGTCCGGTCGCCAAGTACCGGACCGAGGTCGCCCTTGACCTTTCGCTCCAGCGTCACCCCGGCCGCTTCAGCCATGGGGCTGATCGAAGCCGCTGCGGCTTCCACCACCTCGCGCAAATCCAGCGGCTCGACATTCAAGCGCAACTTGCCCGACGTAATTCGGCTGATGTCGAGGAGATCCTCGATCAGCCGCTTTTGGATTTGGACGCTGCTCTCGATGCTTTTGACGGCTTCGCTCATCTCGGCCGAACCCAATTTGCCGCGTCGCAGCATCTGGGCCCAGCCGAGCATCGTGGTCAACGGCGCGCGCAACTCGTGTGAGAGGCGGGCGAGAAACTCGTCCTTGAGCCGCACCTGACGTTCGGCCTCATGACGAGCGGCGCGCTCCGCCGCGAGCAACGCGTCACGCTCGGATTCATGGCGCCGCCGCTCGCTCACGTCCAGCACCACCCCCGCCATGTGCTCGGGGAAGCCCTGCGGTCCGCGAGCCACAGTGCCAATGAAACCGATCCAGCGCTCGCTTTTGTCGGGCAAGACGATTCGAAACTCTAGGTCACACTCACCGGCGATGGCCAGCGCTTCATCGATGGCTGCACTGGTCGAGTCACGGTCATCAGGGTGAATACGCTCACGCAGATCGGCAAAGCTGACGGGCTGGGCCTCAGGAAGTCCCAGCAGCCGGTTGGCCATCGGCGTGGAGGCGATGCGGTTCTCCTGGATGTGCCAATGGAACAACCCCACCACACCCTTCGCTGAGCGGTCGTTGACCGAGCGCTGCCGCGGACGCATGGCCCATTCTGCGCCGCGCCCGCTTCCGCCCACGTCTGGAGAGGGTTGCACCACGGTTCCCCAACCTTGCTTCCGAATCGAAAGAAAATTCTCGCCGCCGAGCTTAGTGCGCTCGCAACTACCATCCCACCCCACAAGCAGTTAGTCAAGTGAATTCTGCAAAATGCGATTTGCCATTTTGCGCAATCGGAAATCGAACGGGCTTTAGGCCCGGACACACAATTGGTTTTTCAACACCGCCAGTCGGACAAGTGCGCTCTATGGCAACCCAACCCCTGGCCGTTCGTGCGCAACGGTCGTCGGGTCAGGCAACGGCGGTAACCCCGATTCGGCCCGCAGTGCGTTCTGAGCCGCCAGTGCCGTCGCCAGATCGCCCGGGCTGATAGCGGTGATGCTTCCATCCGCACACCCGGCGAACAAGGGCGCCCCCGCCGGACCGGCAGTCACGGGCGCTGCGATCACCACCCATATCCTGCCGGCAACCGCCGAAAGATCTGCGTCGTGATAGACAAAGACGAAATCTCCGACCCGATGCGCTACGGTTCCCTCGGGCAGTGCCGCGGCAGCCGTGGCTACGATCGCCTGCGCCTCCTCATACGGAAGCGCTTCCAGGGCATCCAGCGTGGTCCCACTGACCGGCACAACCGCCGTGCTGGTGCCACTTCCCGATAGCGCAAACTCGCCGGCCCCAAGACGACCCAACGGAACCAGTTCTGACGCGTGCGGCGGCCCCTGCCCGGCATGCCAAGATGCGTAGTCCAACACCGCGCGCAGCACGGTTGCACTCTGGGCTTGGTGCGTGACGTAGATCGGGCCGGCCGTGGTTGGCGGCGCCTGTAACACAGCCACGAACAGGTACGCGTACCCCCCTACCAGACCGCTTAACGCGAGCAGCGGAGGCAGCACGACCGCCAAGGCCGCCCGCCCGCCATGTACCCGCTGAGCCTCACGCACCATCAGCACCGCGCTTACCATCCACCAGATCCACCCCAGGTAGACCCCCAGGCACGGTATGGCCGTCAAAATGTTTGCCCCCGTGCTGTAGTAGATCGCCTGCATGGTCCGGCCGGAATTGCCGGCCGTTCTGCCGGTGAGGCGCAGCAGACCGTGTGTAACCAGCCCCCACACCAGTGTCGTCAGACTTAGCAATCCGAATGCGATCAGAAGCGCGATGACCGTTCCCAACAAGATTTGCACTGCACCGGAGCGCGGCGACACAACCAGTGGGAAAATCATGAACGGCCCCACAGCGACGGTCGCGGTCACAAAGAGCGTGAGCAGCGCGAAGCCACGCGCCGGCCACATCGGGGCGTCCGCGGGCAGTAAGCGCATCAGCCGCCCGGGCGTTGTCAGCGCTGCCCCAACGGTCGCCAGCCAAGCCCTGACCAACCCGCGGTTTCTCCAATCCAACCACGGCATGCGCGATACTCTGGTCTGCTCTTCGTGCAAGCCGGTGGCGGGCAGGAGAATCATCTCGTCCATTTGAATAGCCGCGCCGCAGCGCCCGCAGGTGAACGCCGGCGGGACGAGGTGCCCCTTCGCGTCCGTGCCGTAGTACGCCTGGCCGCAATGCGGGCAGCAGAACTGCACGCTGTTCGGCACGAACTCGAACTCGCTGGGCAGAAAGGGCGTCCCGCACTCCGGGCAGCGCCGGGCGGTGAGATTCCATAAGCGGTAATCACATTGCTTGCAGCGCATTGCAGTTTCTCAGTTATCAGTCATTAGTGGTCAGTCAGCGCCATTGCGCCATCTGCGCTTTGATGGACCGGCGCGAGAACCAAATAAGCAGAAACACCGGTAGCGCCCAGCCCCACAGGATCGTGAGGGCCATACCGAGAACCGCGACGGCCTCCACTGTGGTGGCGCCCGGACCGCCCGGCGCGAAGCCGGGCCCCATCATACGCGATTGCTCCTGCAGCGCATGCTGCTGCACGGCCCAGACCACCAACCCGTTTGCCACTGCGAGTATGATCTTAAGCAAGGCCCAGCATATCAGCGCCGCGCGGCTCCAATGCCGGCGCCGCACCAGCCCGACGCCGCCCGCCAGCAGCAGTAGGCCCAGTACGGCCGCCACTGCCGAAAGTGAAATAGTCCATGCAGCCCATGCACGCGTTGTTTCCGTGACATGCACGTTCCCGGGCATGACCTGGTCAAAATACTGCATCAGCAGTGGACTCAGTATGCCCCAAATGCCGCCGAACGTGCCTAGGACTCCAAGTACAATCGCCACGACCCCGATCACGGTCGCCCAGGTCGCGGACGTTTCTGGCGGCGGCAGGGGGCCGGCGGTCGTCGGGGGTGCCGATGGCCGGTCTGCCGCAGCTCCGGTTTGATTCGCGTTCATGATAAAACCTCCGCAAGAGGCGGGTGCTAGTTGCGGACCGTCATTGAACTCGCGCTGGCACACGTCATGATGCGAAGGCCGCGGCGATCTGGCAACTGGTCCGGCACAAGCAGCCTGGGAATCCCGGCGCGCTGAGATCGCCCCGAATAGCCGCCGGGCGAGCGAGGCTTATGGCGGCGCCTGCGAGCGCGCCCGATGTTCTGCGGAGGGGAACCCGACCTCAGCTAAGCCCTGCCGCGAGCGGCGTTCTCCGCGAGGCGCAACTTCACGATCTTGCGCACCAGTGCCGCGGGCAGGGGCTTTTCGGGTTGAAAGCGGATCGTACCCTTGCTCGTCTCGTAGGCCTTGAGCTCGTCTTTGAGGTCCTCGACCGTGGAAGAACTCATGGGATAAAAGGCGCAGTGTTTGGCGGCCGCGCCGAAGGCCACCAGCATGCCGTTGCAGCGGTATGCCGGAAGCTGGTAGCTGATGCACTCTTCTGCCTGCGGAGCCGCGGCGCGAATGACCTTGCGCAGCCGCTCCAATGCGGCACGCTGGTCAGCATTCAAAGCGGCGAGGTATTCGTCGATCGTTTTCGCTTTGACTCTGTTCTTACCGGACACAGTCGCGAACTCCGTAACGTGATCTCTGTCTTTGTTTTCAAACAGACCGTTTATCAAAGAAGGCTTTCAGGCCTGATAGGCCGCGGCGACCCGATGACATTGAGTGCGATGCGATTCCATACGTCAAGCCAGCGGGACGCTTGGCTATTGCCAACGTTCGCCCAAATCCCCAGCGTGTACGTCCCGGGCTTAAGTTCCACCACCTGGATTGTCAGAATCAGGCAGGAACGCCGTGGCTAATTGGACTGCTTACAGCGCGCAGAGCCCCTGCCGCCGTGCCAGAGCCTGCCCTGTTTGCTCCCGGGGCGCCGTCTGCTTGCGGCGCTTCGGCGGTGCGAAGGGGGGGATGGTGGTGTGAAACGGGGAGCTGCGCGCCAGGCGTGCGACGTCGGCCACGGGGGGCCGACGCTACGGGTCGGCTGCCCTCGCTGGCGCTTCGGGCTCGGATCAGGTCCCGCCGACTCGGGTCGGACTCGCATCGTGGGATGCCAGAGTTGGATGGACGGCTGCGCGGATGCGAGGTTCTGGGCGGTATTCCGGGGCGGCACGCCCCCGGCTCTGCCCGCACAAAGGCGAATTGGGACGCGTTGGCATCATTCCGGGGCGGCACGCCCCGGCTCTGCTCAACTACACCGCTGCGCATGCCCACTCTTGAGCCTTACGCCCAATCGCGGTACGTTATTCGGATGCGGGTGTGTCGAAATCGCGCCCGTATGGTCAACGACGGCGGCCTCTGGCAGGCGTCGGCCGCTGTCCCCCGTAGGGGTTCTTGCTGGACGCTCCCCGACCGGATACGTGAGTACGCTCCATGAATTCCGCCAAACGGAAACTTATCATCCTGGGCGCCGCTGGGCGCGATTTCCACGACTTCAACACCTACTGGCGCGACAACCCAGACGTCGAGGTCGTCGCCTTCACCGCTACGCAGATTCCCGACATCCACGGCCGGACCTATCCAGCCGTCCTGGCCGGTCCCAAGTACCCCAAGGGCATCCCGATCTACGCCGAAGAGGAGCTGCCGGAGCTGATCCGCCGCCACGGCGTCGACCTGTGCACCATCGCCTACTCGGACCTTCCGCACGAAGTGGTTATGCACAAGGCCGCCCTGGTTAACGCCGCCGGCGCCGACTTCATCATCCTGGGCCACAAGCACACCATGCTGAAGTCGCGTCTGCCCGTGATCGCGGTTTGCGCGGTCCGCACCGGCGCGGGAAAAAGCCAGACCTCACGCGCCGTGGTCCGCGTGCTGAAGAAGCTGGGCAAGAAAGTGGCCGCGGTCCGGCATCCCATGCCCTACGGCGACCTGAGCAAGCAGATTTGCCAGCGCTACGCCACGTACGAGGACCTCGATCGCTACGAGTGCACCATCGAGGAACGCGAGGAATACGAGCCGCACATCGACGCGGGCAACATCATTTACGCCGGCGTTGATTATGCCCGCATCCTGGCCGAGGCCGAGAAAGAGGCCGAAGTCATCCTCTGGGACGGCGGCAACAACGACATGTCATTCTACAAGCCCGATTTGTACATCACCGTGCTGGATCCGCACCGGCCCGGTCACGAGCGCCGCTATTACCCGGGCGAGACGAACCTCTACATGGCCGACGTGATCGTGCTGAACAAGCTGAACACGGCCCGGCCCGAAGATATCGACACCGTGCTGAAGAGCATCCAGGAAGTGAACCCGCGCGCCACGGTCGTGCGGGCCAACTCGCCCGTGACGGTCGATGATCCCGCGGCCATTCGCGGCAAGCGCGTCCTGGTCGTGGAGGACGGCCCGACCCTCACGCACGGCGAGATGAAGTACGGTGCGGCGCACGTCGCGGCGCGACAGAACGGCGCGGCGGCCGTCGTCGACCCGCGCCCGCACGCGGTCGGCTCAATCAAGGGCACGTTCGAGAAATACCGGCACCTGACGGACATTCTGCCGGCCATGGG
>JAGPEO010000241.1 GCA_018056925.1 Phycisphaerae bacterium | reverse complement strand
AGCAGCACCTTCGGCTCAACGGCCAGGGCCCGCGCCAGTGCGACGCGTTGCCGCTGGCCGCCCGAAAGCTGCGAGGGGTAGCGGTCGGCCAGCCAGTCAAGCTGCACGAGTTCCAGCAATTTCTGCACGCGCTCGCGTATTTCGCTGCGCCGCGGCCGTAGGCGGCGGGGGCGCACGCGCAGGCCGAAGGCCACGTTTTCGAAGACGGTCATGTGGCGGAAGAGGGCGTAGTGCTGAAAGACGAAACCCACGCGCCGCTCCTGGACGCGCCGGTTGGTGGCCTCCTCGCCGTGGAAGTAGACGGTGCCGCAGTCCGGCGTTTCCAGTCCGGCGATAATCCGCAGCAGCGTCGTTTTGCCCGACCCGGAAGGGCCGAGCAGTGCTACTAGTTCGCCGGTCTGCACGTCGAGGCTCACGTCCCGCAGAGCCTGGAACGTGCCGAAAGTCTTCGATACGTTTCGGACGCTGATGCTCATGATGCCAACTCGTCCTTTGGCTCGTCGGTCGCGGGCGCCATGCGCCGCGTGCGCCATTCGACCAGGCTCTTGGCCCCCAATGTCAGCAGCGCCAGCAGCGTCAGCAGCGACGCGATCGCGAAAGCCGCGGCGAAGTTGTATTCGTTGTACAGGATTTCCACGTGTAGCGTCATCGTGTTCGTCAGGCCGCGAATGTGTCCCGAGACCACCGACACCGCTCCGAACTCGCCCACGGCCCGCGCGTTGCACAGAATCACGCCGTACAGCAAGCCCCACTTGATGTTCGGCAGCGTCACGCGGAAAAAGGTCTGCCAGCCGCGGGCGCCCAGTACGGCCGCGGCTTCTTCCTCCTGCGTGCCCTGGGTCTGCATCAGCGGGATCAGCTCGCGCGCTACCAGCGGGAACGTGACGAACAGCGTCGCGAGCACAATGCCCGGCAGCGCGAAGATGATGTGGATATTGTGCGCGTCCAACCACGGGCCGAAGTAGCCGCGCCGCCCAAACAGCAGCACGTAGATCAAGCCCGCGATCACGGGCGAGACGGCGAACGGCAGATCAATCAGCGTGGTTAGCGTGCTCTTGCCGGGGAATTCGAATTTGGCGATCGCCCAAGCCGCCGCGATGCCGAATAGCAAGTTCAGCGGTACGACTATCGCGGCCGTCAGCAGCGTCAGCCGAATTGCGGCCCGCGCGTCCGGCTCGCGCAGCGCGGCGAAATAGGTGGCCACCCCGTGCTCAAGGGCCTGCACGAACACGGCCGCCAGCGGCAGAAACAGGAACAGGGCCAAGAACAGGCCTGCCACGCCGATCAGCAGCCAGCGCACCGGCGCCGGCTCCGTCAGCGGCTCGGCCGACCGTTTGGGTTTCGACTGTATGGCGACGGTGGCGCTCATGGCTAATCGGTACACCCGGCCTGCCGGCGCGCGGACCAGCGTTGCAACAGATTGATAGCCAGCAATAGCACGAAGGATGCTCCCAGCATCACGACCGCCAGCGCGGTTGCGCCGGCGTAGTCGTATTGTTCAAGTTTGATGACGATCAGCAGGGGGGTGATCTCGGTTTTCATCGGCATGTTGCCGGCGATGAAGACGACCGAGCCGTATTCGCCGATGGCCCGCGCGAAGGCCAGCGCAAAGCCGGTCAACAGCGCCGGCCAGATTTCGGGGAGAATCAGCTTCACGAGCGTATGCCAGCGCCGCGCGCCGAGACTGGCCGCCGCTTCCTCCACTTCGTGATCCAGGTCCTGCAAGACCGGCTGCACGGTGCGCACGACGAACGGCAATCCGATGAACGTCAGCGCGACGATGATGCCCAGCGGCTTGAACGCCACCTGCAACCCCAGCGGTTCCAGAAAACGCCCGATCCAGCCGTTGCTTACGTAAATGCTTGTCAGCGCCAGGCCGGCGACCGCGGTGGGCAGGGCAAACGGCAGATCAACGAGGGCGTCGATCAGTTTTCGGAATGGAAACCGATAACGCACCAGCACCCATGCCACCAGGGCGCCGAAGACCGCGTTAATCGCGGCCGCTACAAACGCCGCCCCGAAGCTCAGCTTGTATGAGGCAATGGCGCGCGGGCTGCTGACCGCGGCCCAGAACTGGCTGGCGCTCATCTGCGTGGCTTTCAGCGCCAGCCCGGCCAGGGGAATCAGCACGATCAGGCTCAAATACAGCAGCGCAAAACCCAGCGACAGCCGGAAGCCCGGCAAGACGCTGCGGTGCCGGCGGGCAGGCGCTGCTATCGCCACTGCGCTTGCCCCGGCCAGCCTGTGCGTGCTCGACGTCATTGCCTACTGTTGATCGACGCGGTGACTACTGTTGATAGATGCTGTCGAACACGCCGCCGTCCGCGAAATGCTCGCGATGCGCCGCGTGCCAGCCGCCGAAGTCGCCATCGATCGTCAGCATCTTCATTTGCGGGAAGCGCTCGGCATACTTGGCCGCGACTTTTGCCATACGCGGGCGGTAGTAGTGCTTGGCCACGATTTCCTGGCCCTCTTCCGAGTACAGATACTCGAGGTAAGCGGTGGCGACTTCACGCGTGCCGTGCTTGTCCACGAAGTGATCGACGACCGCAACGGAGGGTTCGGCCAATATGCTGATCGAGGGGTACACCAGTTCAACCTTGCCTTTGCCGATTTCATTCAAGGCCAGCAGCGCTTCGTTTTCCCAAGCCAGGAACACGTCGCCCATGCCGCGCTGCAGGAAAGTAGTGGTTGAGCCGCGCGCCCCGGAATCCAGCACCGGGACGTTCTTGAACAGCTTGGTCACGAACTCGCGGGCCTGCTCGTCGCCGCCGTATTTCTGGCGCGCGTAGCCCCAGGCCGCCAGGTAATTCCAGCACGCCCCGCCCGAGGTTTTCGGGTTGGGCGTGATCACGCTGATGCCGGGCTTGACCAGGTCGTCCCAGTCCTTGATGCCCTTGGGGTTGCCCTTGCGGACCACAAACACGATCGTCGAGGTGTACGGCGTGCTGTTATCCGGCAGACGCTTCTGCCAATCTTTCGGCAGCAACTGCCCCTTTTCGTGAATGGCGTCGATGTCATACGCCATCGCCAGGGTCACGACGTCGGCCTCCAGCCCGTCGATGACGGAGCGGGCCTGTTTGCCCGAGCCGCCGTGCGACTGTCGAATGGTGACGGTAGCGCCCGTCTTCTCTTTCCAGTGCTGGATGAAAGCCGCGTTGAAGTCCTGGTACAGCTCGCGCGTGGGGTCGTAAGAAACATTGAGCAGCGTCACGTCGCCCTGTTTGGCCGAAGCGGCCTGCTGCGCCGCCGCGTAATCATTGCCAACTAGCAGCGAAAAGCCGATCAGCGCCAACCCCAAAAGCGGCCCGACTTCGCGTGTCACGCTCAACTTGCAGCTACTTTTCCGCGCGTACGCGGCCTGGTTTGCCGCGTTGGTCTTGCTTGCGGTTGTGGTCATGCTTCACCTCGTTTGTTCCGTTTTTTGGCTATGCAAGCGCACAGTATCTCCGGCCGGCGCCTGGCGCCGCTTTTTGCACCACTACGGGATGTACCCCAAAGCGCGCAGCCGCGCCCGGACGGCTTCCACTTCGGCGTCACTGAGGCCGGGCGGCTTGCGGTCGAGTTTTCCACCGGCGGCGACGTCCCGCAGGACGTAGGTAGCGAATTCGGTCACGCTGCGAAACCCGGTGCCCTCGATGAGTTTTCCGAGGTTGTCGTAGAGTTCGCCGGGGATTTTCATGGTCACCATGCGGTGTGGATCGCGTTTTGGCGACGCCATTGGTGGATCACTCCGTTATGCCTGCGCTGGCCGTTGGGGGCTGCGTCTTTCAACTCCGGCTCCGCCAGAGGCAGGGCGGTCATCGGGCGGGCGCGACTCGCCGGGTGTCCGATACTCCTATTGGAGTGTAACGGCACTCCGGCGAGAGTGCAAGCACGAATCAGGGGCGGTGGCGCGTGTGGATCGGGCTGTTCGTAAGCGCTCCCGAAACAGTTTCCTTTCGACGGCATTCCCCCGGGCGCGGCGTGGGCGACTTCGCAGTCCAAGGGACCGCAGACGCCGCGCTGGCGCATTGCCCCGAGCAGATGCGTCCCCGTTTCGCATTTCGCTTCGCAATCGCATTTGAAAACAAGGGCAATATGATCGTGACGGTATTTGCGTCGGCGGGCGAGCGCTATCTCTCGACACCGCTGTTCCAGTTGATTAACCACGCCGGGCACCGCGGGCCGAACCGCGGGCGCGGCCGGAAAATGGAGGCTTGAATGGCGATTGAACCAGCGGTGCCGGATACAGCGGTTGCACGGGCCGGCAAAGTAACATCCTTGGACGTTGGACTGTTTCTGATCCGCGTGCTGCCGGGAATCGTTTTCCTCTTTCACGGCAGTCAGAAGCTGTTTGCATGGTTCGGCGGCCCTGGTTTGGGAACGTTCGGCGAGTTCCTGGCAGCGAGGGGCGTCCCCGCACCGCTGCTGGCGGCAACCCTGGCGACGCTAGCCGAGTTCGTGGGCGGGCTGTCGCTGTTGACCGGAATCGGGCTGCGCCTGATGGCGATCCCGCTGTTCGTCACCATGATGGTGGCGTGCTTCCTCGTGCACCCGCAGGCATTCTCTGGCGAGCATGACGGGATGGAATAATCCACTCACGCTAGCGTTTATCGTCCTAGGACTGGGGCTGACTGGTCCGGGGCGGGTTACGCTGCCCGCGGTAATTCGAATGGCCATGGGCCGCAGGGGCGGTGTGAAACCGGGATGCAGCTGCGTCCCCGTCTCTAAGCCTGTTGGCGATGTGCGGGGATGATTCTTGGGGCGATGTCCGGGCGGAATGTGCGGGGCGGCTTCCGGCATGATCTGCGGGGCGAGGGCCGGGTATAATCCGCGGTGTGTCGTCGCCGCTTTTGCTTGCAGTTGAAACTTCTCAGGCCCAGGGCAGTGTCGCCCTGGCGGCCGCGGGGCGGATTGTTGCCAGCCGCGGGCTTTCGGCCGAGCGGCGGCACGCGAGCGAACTGCTGCCGGCCATTGCCGAATTGCTGCGGGAGACCGGTCACAAGCCGGCCGACATCGCCACGTTCGCCTATTCCGCCGGCCCCGGCAGCTTCACCGGGCTGCGCGTGGCGGCCACGCTGGGGCAGATGCTGCAATCGGCGCTCGGCTGCGGCGTGGTCGCGGTGCCGACGCTGGAAGTGATCGCCCGTAACGCCCTCGGCTACGTGCCCGAATCCGCGGCCGGCACGTTTCCGCCGGCTCGGGCTCCGCAGCGCGTGGCGGTGATCCTTGACGCACGCGGCGGGCGAATCTACGCGGCAATGTTCGAGCTGCGCGAATCACAGGTGGACGAGATCGCGGTGCTCCAACCGGCCGGGGCGTTCGAGCCTGCCGCCTGGTTCGCGCAACTCGGCGCATCCGTTTGGGTCATGGGCGAGGGTCTGCGAAAGCACGGAGCGGCAGTGGCGGCGACCGGCGCCCAACTGCTCCCGGAGGAGCTCTGGGCGCCGCGTGCTGAAAACGTGGCGGTCATCGGCAGCCGGCTTGCAGAAGCCGGGCAATTCTGCCGTCCGGACCAGATCGTGCCGCACTACATCCGCCCGCCCGAATGCGAAGAAGTCTACGAACAGCGCCGGGCCGAAGCCCGGCGGCGCCGCAACGGAGTGTGAAACGGGGACGCGGCGTCCCGTTTCGGAACGTCGTTCCGGACGTGCCCGTTAAACCCACAGCAGATGCGTCCCCCTTTTTGAACCCCCGAACCTGCGTCCCCGTTTCGCGCCCCCGTTTCGAACGCCATTTCGAACGTGCGAAACGTTAGGCGCCATGTCGCGGTGCGAGTGCCAGGAAACGTCAGTCGCTGCGTCGCCGTGCGAGCGCCAGGGCCGTTGCGCTCAGCAAAGCAAGCAGTGCAGACGGCTCCGGAACAGTGCCGTTCAGAACGAACGGCAGAGCATACGGCCAGCCTTCGGACACGGGCGGCGAGTATCCCTCGCGGCCCTCGAACCACACACGCGGGCCGGCGGCGCTGCCGTCGATCGAATTGAACAGGCGTGCATTCTGGTTGAAGGCGGACGCGCGCGGCGTAACGAGTGGAATCCAGCAGCGCGGCGTCGGGGTAGCGGCGCCAATGAAGGACCATTCGAGCCAGTAATGGCCAGCCTCGAGCCGGCCGCCGTCAGGCAATCCGTCCAGCGAGACGGTG
>JAGPEO010000240.1 GCA_018056925.1 Phycisphaerae bacterium | reverse complement strand
ATGACTCAGATCGTCAGACCACGCCAGATTCTGCCAGTGCGCACGCTCGTGCGCCACCGTGACCACGGCCTCAATCAAGCGCGCGTAGTCTGCCAGGTGGGCTGCCGTGCTCGCGGCGTAGCTGCCATGCGCGCACCGCCCCAATGCCACGGTTCCGATCTGTGCCTCCTGGCACCGGATCGCTTCCTGGAGCACGGGCTCAGACGCGGTTCCTGCCGTCGCGAGGAGCTGCCGAATCTCCACCGCAACGTAACTCGCGTCGAAAACCGTCTTCAGCAGTTCGGCCATCCGCTGCAGCGCCCGTTCTGGTCCGTCGGCCAGACTCTTTAACACGGCCGCTAATTGCGCCTGTTGTTCGGCCCACGACCGATCCGTAGCGGGCACGGCTGGCGCCGGCACGGCCGGCAGGATCCCAAAGGCCCGCTCCAGGTCCGGGCGCGTCAACGGCTCGATCACGTACTCGTCCGCGCCGGCTTGGAGCGCCTCGCGTGCGTTCGGCTCGGCCGTTGGAGCGCACGCCACGACGATGCGCGTGGCCGGCGCGACCTGGCGCAGACTTTGGATCACGCGTGTCGGCTTGCGCGAGGCGCTAAGCGACAGTAGAACGCCCTCAAACGGCTGCTGACCGGCCTGCCATACAGCGGACAGAGGCTGTCCGGTATCCACCCTGTGACAGCGCGGCAGAGCCCGGCCGGCCGCCTTGCGGAAGCGATTCGGACCAATCACGAGTAAACGGGCATCAGGTCGCATCGGCGTTCCGAAAGACTCAGGCCACACAATTCAGTCTTGTGGAAATCAATCTTCCTGTCCACTCAGTAGCCAGAGTTCTTCGAGTTTTGCTTGGCGGGGCGTTTGGCCTCCACCGACCGTACGTGCGACATCCGCCGCCAGTGCGGCAGACTGCACGGGATCGCCCGCCGAACGGTCGCCAGCGTCCCCCGTGCTGTCGGCTGCGAAGTAGGTGCTGACCGGCTGACACGGGGCATTTCCGAGCTGACCGGTCGGTGTTAAATCCTCCACCTCGCTTGAACGCACGCTGCGCAGCAATTTATCGGGCTCAAGCTCCAGCATGAGGTCGAGCATCCGCGGCGACGTGCAGACCGCCCGCAACGCCGCCGGTTCCGGCAGCCCGGGCACGCGCCGCCCGGCGTAAACGATTATCGCCAAAGCGGGCCAGACTTCTCGCAAGAAGCGGACGATCGGCCATTCTTCGGGTGTGAGCCAATCGGCGCCGATGAACGCGAAGTCCGGGACGGCGGGAGCATTTCCAATCAGGTAGACGCAGGCCTCATAAGCGTCGGAGAAGGTCTGCGCTGGCACGTTGTGACGCGCCAGCCAGGCTTCAACGCTGCGGTTCAGGCCCACTTCGCCAGTGCGAATGTGGATGGCAGCCAAACTCATGGACGAAACGTCCTCGCGACGACGCCGGGCACAACGGCGTTGCATCTAGCCTACCGTGGCGGACGGTCCAAATAAAGAGGTTTTTCGCTGTTCCGGCGCCGCGAAGGCTCATTCGGCCTGGGCTGTTTCCCCGCTCAGCCGAGCCGCCAGTAGGCACACGCTGAACCTGTTCTCCGGCTTCCGCACGTTCATGCCTTCCAGGCCGACTATGCCGCTGCACAGCCGCAGCGGCGCGTGGCTCTCGGCGGCGATGACGCAGCAGCGCAAGGCCGCCTCATCGTTGAACTCGATTTCAAAAGGCACCCGGTAAGCGCGCCGCCCATCGGCCAACGCCGGCCAGTGGCGATCCTCCGCCGTGGCCTGGAGGCATTGCATATCCACGCTAACGCGCACGCCCCCGTGCAGCAGAATCGAGATCAATGACGGCTGCGGCGAGATTTCGCGCATGATCTCTGCAACATGCGGAGTCGCATACAGCAACCTGCCCATCGCAACGAACGACAACATGCTGAGAGTGACCTGCTGGATATCACTTCTGCTCGGCTGCTCCCGAGCGGCCGCGCGGCGCAGCACGATAGCGCAACCCTCGTATAGGCTGGCGTAGGCGAAATTCTGGCTGAGGAACTGATGCGTGCTGGCCATCGCGGACGCGCGCTCATCGTATATGTCGATACGCAATAGCGTGTAGAGCAGCTCCGGGCCCTCGCCCACCCAGCCTGGGGGCAACTCGAGCGGCGCCGGCGCTGCGAGCGTGCGCTCGCCGCTGGTCTGCGCCGAAGCCTGACTTGGCTGGCAATCGAACTCCTCCAGCGACACGCGCTCGCCCGGCTGCAGGCCGGTCTTCAGCACCCGTATCAACACGTACCAGGTGCGGCAGCGGCCGTCTTTCTCCAAGCGAATTCCCCACAGCAGCCGGTCCCCGCGTTGCCAGGCTTGCCGTTCCGGCAAATAGTCGAAACCCGCCAGGATTTTCGCCCCAGCCGCAAACGCGCCGCACTCACAAGCCGGAGCCGATGCGGCCTGAGGTGGCGCGAGGCCGCGCCGGTCGCCTTCGCGCGGCGGATCAGCGCCCGGCGGGCCAGGCGCACGGCGCGAAGTGCAGCCGGTCAGCAGCGTTCCGGCCAGCAATACACAGCAGACGGCTGCCGGCAGGCGAAACGCCACCCCGGCGTCGGGTCTACTCATAGCGGCGGCCCGACTCCGCGGGGCCCTGCTCATGGCGGCAGCGCAACTCATGGCGGTGCAACTCATGCCGCCATCTTATCGTTCTTGCCGCGCCGTGTAGCGCGCAGCACTCCTGATATCACCTGACATCAGTGCAGAGGCGTATCAGACAACCGCTGCTAGAAAGGCGACCTCAGACCCGCTTTGTCGAGTGAGCAGGATTGTCGAAGCGCGCAGCACGTTCTTCCGCCTCCACCGCCGGGCGGTTTTCAAAGCCCGCACGGCTGCCGCGAACGGCCTGCCGTGCTGCCTTACTGTGCCGTACGAAGTCCCTGACGAAGCAATTCTAATTCAAGACCAGCAGTCCGAGAAGGCACTGTTCCCGCCTCCAGACCTTCGCCGGGGAGGACAGGGTGCCTTGTGTGGACACGTCTCTGTAATGCCAAGCGAGGTTTTCTTCGGTTACTCACGCGCTAGTCAGAACAATCTACCGGTCGCCTCAGTCTCGGTCCTGCGAACCTGTTCCCTAGATCGACAGCATAGACGCCGTCGCAGGCGCGGGAAGCGCGACGGGCGCGTCCCGCGCTGTGCCCCGACTTAGTCACCGACCAGGAGCGCTACGAACGGATCGATGTCGACTACGTTCACCTCGCCGTCGCCGTCGATGTCGGCCAACAACGGGTCGCAGCCCTGGAATTCAGCGAAGTACGCCTCGAAACCCGGGCCGCTGGTCAGGGCCAGTACGAACGGGTCGATGTCGAACACGTTCACCGCGCCGTCGCAGTTCAGATCCGCGCGCTGGAAGCACGGATTCGGCTCGCAAGCCACGTCCGGACGCCACACGGCGCCACCGGCCGCGGTGCAGCCATCCTGCGACAGTTGTTCGCAATGTCCGTCGTGGAAGCAGCAGGCGCCGCTCGAGAGCAGTGAGATGCCTATTATTGCCTCGACCTCCGGGCCGCCGGCGACCGGAATAATCTCGACCTCAACATATATGTAGCCGTTTTCGGCCAGAGACAAACCCGGGCCGACACTCGAGGCCGCAGCGAAGTCCGTGATGGTGTAATCGGCCTGCCCGTCGTCATCAACGTCCAGGCCGTCGCCGGTCCCCAACACGTGCACCGACGCGTGCAGTTCAGCCCCGTCGCCGAGGAACAAGTGCTCGGTCGAACTCGAGCCCCAGATGTGCGCGACCTGGTTGAGGTTGTTGATACTGGCGGCGCGCAGCGTATAGCCGGATGCCAGTGTAACACCATCCAGCGTGTCCCCTTCGCGCACGACGATGACGCCGTTGAAGGCGATGAACTCGTCCGTTTCGGCCGGCCCGTCCGTATCGCCGGTGAAGATGTATTTGCCGGCGTTGTTAATGCTGACAATGTCAAATGACGACCAGTTGTCGCCCTGGCCGGTGGGCGAACCTTCCTGGGCCACGAACGCGCCGTCGACATAGACGTGCTCATTCAGGGGCACGTCCATGTCGAGCACGTGGATATGGTGCTCCCCATTGTCGGAAATCCAGTAGTTAAAGTTGGAAGCGCTGGTCTTGATCGTTTTTCCCTCGATGACGTCGCCCCCGCCCAAGACACGCGTGATGCTCTGCGGATCGGTGGGGTCGGCCGCCTTGAACAGGTGCCGGTTGCTGCTCGAACCGGTCGGAGAAGTAGCGGTACCGCCGACCCAAAAGGCCGTTCCATTCGGCAACATCATGGGCCGGCTGTTGAAGCTGCTGTACAAGCCCGGCAGCGGTGGCACGGGGTCGCCCTTCTTCAGCAGAACGCCGCCGTGCGTCACAACGGCGTCATTTCCATCCACGTTTGGGCTGTAGATGAATCCGCCGGCGTCGCTCACGCCCATAGTACCTTCGCCACCCGTCAGGCCGGGAATGCTGCCCGAGAAGAACACGGGTCCGGTATCCCACCATATGAAGCGCTGGTTGTCCGCCAGTGAGCCAACAAATCCCACGCGCCCCACGCCGTCGGTAAACGGCGAGTTCAAGGTGCTCACTGTGGAGCCGCCCAGGGCGTCGCCCTCCGCGAGCACAATCCAGGCTTTCACAACGGCCGCTTGAGCAGTGACCGCCGACACTAGAATCAACAGGACGACTTGGACAAGTCTTGCGTTCATCTCACTCTCCTCCATGCAACCAAATGACAGGACTTTGGGCAAACAGGCCGCTGCGGCGAATGCCGTCTGTGATCGTGATCCAGCCTGTCCAGTACTGCCTGGCCCTGAAGCAGGTCGAAGCGTCGGTCTTCCGCCGGCATTTGCGGCGCAGCACCGTCTAACAGGTTATGCGCATTTTACGGCTTCAGGCGTGATAACGGTATACCTATTTGTGCATTTTGCAACCGCTGACGAGGGCGCGCCTATCTACAGATAGGGAAAAGACTTACGAGATGTGTATCCGCCGAACCACGCATGCGCATAGGCCGGAACTGCGTGGAAGCAGGCAGTACTGTCGGACGCGACTCTTTTCGAGATGCCCGTCTGCCCCTAGCCGCCGCCCAGCGACGGATGGTCTTTGAGCGCCTGAATCATCTTCAGCACGGCCGGTCCGCCCAGCACGACGCCCATGGCCGGGAAGATGAACAACACCAGCGGGATCATCAGCTTAACCGCCGTTTTCTGGGCCCGTTCCTCGGCCGCTTGCCGCCGCTTGGTGCGGATCGAATCCGCCTGGTTGCGCAACGCTTTGGCGATGCTCGTGCCGAACTTCTCGGCCTGCAATACCACGGATACCAGGCTGCGCATCTCATCAACGCCGCAGCGCCGCGCCATGTTCTCCAGTGCCTCGGCGCGCGGGATGCCCATCTGCGTTTCCATGGTCGCAATCCGCATCTCTTCCGAGAGTTCCGGGTGCACCGTGGCCATTTCCTCGCCGACGCGCTTAATGGCCGCGTCCAGCGCCAGACCGGACTCGACCGAAACGACCATCAAATCCAGCGTGTCCGGCAGACCGTAACGCAGCTTCTGCCGCCGCCCCGAGGCCGCCATCGACAGCCATCCGTTTGGCAGCATGAATCCCAGGCCCGCCCCAAAAGCCCCAATGCCCAGAATCATTTGCACCGGCTGCTGCGTTGAAATCGCGGCCGCGACGCCCACCACCAACCCGATCAGGGCCAACAAGGTCTTGCTGGCCAGCAGCACCATTTGGGCCTGCGGATGCCGGTAACCGGCGTTGGCCAGCTTGGTGCGCAGGTTGTTCTGCTCCTGGTCGGATTGCGGCATGACCAGCTTCGACAGCACGGGCGTGGCCTTGCGCACCAACTGCTGTGTGGCCGTCTCGCGCGCCTTCTCGCGGATTTCCGCGTCTTCGTCCGCGCCGCGCCCGCCCGACAGGCGGCGTTTGACCGCGTCGCGTTCCTTGGACTGGTTCGGCCACAGGCTGTAGGTGATCAGCCCGATTGCCAGTGTTCCCAGGATGGCCAGTGTGACAAGCTCCATGGGACCGCTCCTAAACCTTGATGTTGACGATTTTCTTGATCATCGCCCAACCCATTAGCTGCATGACCACTGCCACGGTGAGCATCATCTTGCCGGCCGGCTCATACAGTAGCATGGTCGCGTAGTCGCGG
>JAGPEO010000239.1 GCA_018056925.1 Phycisphaerae bacterium | reverse complement strand
TCCGTTCGCCCGGCGCCAACTTGGCCTCGGCCATGCTGGCCGGCGGCCGCAATATCGCCGGTTGCCTGAAGAGTCTGATCGAAAAGCTTGAAAAGGCCCCGCCGCCGGCGGCTGAAGCCGCCCCGGCCGCGGCCGAACCGGCCCCGGCGCCGGCCGAGTAGTTTAGATTTGCGAATTCTTTCGTGCCCGACTGCTCCCTCACGGGATTAAATGAAGCCAACGGGGCTTCAGCTATCGGGGCGACTGGAAATTGAAGTTTGGAGTTAGTGACATGGCAGAAGCACCTGCCCGTACTTTTGACGCCGCGATCAAGGAACTCGGCGATCGTATCGCCGGCCTGACGCTGGTCCAGGCCCGCGACCTGACTGATTATCTCAAGGAAGCCTACGGCATCGAGCCGGCGGCGGGCGGCGCGGTAGTGATGGCTGGTCCGGCGGTCGGCGGCGCCGGCGCACCTGGCGCGCCCGCGGCCGAAGAGAAGACCGAATTCAACCTGGTCATCAAGTCAGCCGGCGACAAGAAGCTGCAAGTGATCAAGGTGGTCCGCGCGGCCCGCAGCGACCTGGGCTTGAAGGAAGCCAAGGAACTCGTGGACACCGCCCCGAAGCCCTTGCTCGAGGGCGTTTCCAAGGACGAGGCCACCAAGTGGGCCAAGCAGCTCGAGGAAGCCGGCGCGACGGTCGCGATCGAGTAGACCTCGCAGCTCTACAACATGACATGCGGCTGGCTCTCGCCGGTCGAAAAGCAACAAGCCCGGCCAAAAACGGCCGGGCTTTTTATGCGCTGTTCAAAGACTGCTATGCCGGCTGGTGGGAGAGGGCCGCGGCGCGCTGCGCTTCAATCTCGCCGATGAGTTGGTCGAAGGACTCTGTGAAGGCCTCGACGCCCTGTTTCAGCAGACAGCCGGTTATCCACTCCATTTCAACCTGCACGCCGGCCAGTTCGCGCATGACCGCCTCAGAGTGTGCCAACCCATCCTCGATCGTCTGCGCCGCCAGCCCGTGGTCGAGCACCGCTTCCAAGGTCTGCATGGGCAGCGTGTTGACCGTGTACATGCCGATGAGCGGGTTGAAATACTTCAGGTCCGGGTAGGACGGGTTCTTCGTGCTCGTACTCGCCCACAACGCGCGCTGCGGGCGGGCGCCGCGGGCGCGCAGGTCCGCGAACGGCTCGCCGATGAAGACCTGCTTGAACCGCGCATAAGCGAGCTTGGCGTTGGCAACCGCCGCCTGCCCGAAGAGCGGCGTCAGGTGCTCCTCGCGCCCGTGCGTGATGCGGTGCTGCAAAACCTCGTCGGTCAATGTGTCCACACGGCTAACGAAGAACGAGGCCACCGACGACACCAACCCCAGCGGCTTGCCCGTCGGTATCAACCGCCGCAGCCCCTGGATGTACGCCTGCATGACGCGCTCGTACATCGGGATGGCGAAAATCAGCGTCGCGTTAACGTTGACGCCTTCGGCGATCAACGCCTCGATGGCCGGCATGCCTTCTTCCGTCGCCGGCACTTTGATCATCAGGTTCGGCCGGTCGACCGCCCGAAACAGGCGGCGTGCCTCGGCAATTGTGCCCTCCGTGTCGTAAGCCAGCTTCGGGTTGACTTCCAGGCTGACGAAGCCGTCGCGCCCATGCGTCTCGTTGTACACCGGCCGCAGCACATTCGCGGCGTCGCGCACGTCGCGGATGACGAGCTCCTCGTAGATTTCCATCGCGGTCTTGCCGGCGCGGGCCAACCTCTGGATTTCCGGGCGATAGGTCTTACTGCCGGCGATGGCCTTGTGGAAGATGGTCGGATTGGACGTAACCCCCGCCAGGCCCTCATCCACCAGCTCCGCCAGCCGGCCGGAATCCAGCAGGTCACGGCTAAGGTTATCCAGCCATACGGATTGTCCCAACGCGGCAAGTTGTTGCAGGCGGTTGATCATCTAAGCTGGTTCCTGTTGCTGCTCGCTCTGATTCTGCCGTTTACGGCGGAGGCCGACCGGCCGGGCGAACCCGCCGCAACGGCTGCACGCAAAGTACGGCGAGTATACGGCAAGGGTCGCAAGCGCACCACCGGGCGCAAGCGTGGTGTCGTACCCCACTGGTGGTCCCGTCTAAGCTATTCAGGAGCGTCCGCTTTAGCCGGACGAGAGCAGATGCTGAGAAACCAGCTCGAGATGAGCCGCCGCCTGCACGGCAGACAACGGCTTTCGGTTTGACACTGGCGCACGCGTAGCCGAACGGCAACGCGCCCCAATTACGCTACATCCGCAGCAGCAGATACACCAAGGGCGCGAACAGAATTTTGGCGATCAGCGCCACGGGGTAGACCGACGCGAACCCCACCGGCGCGGCGTCCGAGTCGGTGAGGGCTGTCGCGGCCGCCAAGCCTGGGGGATTCGTCATGCAGGCCGACAATGCCCCGGCGCCGTACAGCAGGTTCCACCGGCACAGTGCGAAAATTATGAAAAGCGCCGTTACGACCGTCGCCAAAGTCACCAGCGCCCCGGCCAGGATGAGTTGGCCGCCGGCTTCGCGCAGGATGGGCACGAAGCGCTGTCCCGCCCCGGCTCCCGCGCCGGCCAGGAAGATCACCAGTCCCAACTCGCGTGCGAAGTACTTCGCCGCGTTGGGCACATAAACCCGCACCGGTCCGATCGTTCCCAGGTGACCCAGCAGCAGGGCTACCAGGAATGCACCGCCACCCATGCCCAGCCGCACTTCCAGCCCGCCCGGCAGCGTGATCGGAATCTGCCCAACCGCCGCCCCTAACGCGATTCCGGCCGCAAAGGGAACAAAGCTGGTTTCGGCCAGGCGCCGCTCTTCGCGTCCCAGCGCATCGGCCAGCGCGCGAATGTCGCGTCGCGTGCCGACCACGCGCAGCACGTCGCCCGGTTCCAGGCGCACGTCGCCGCGCGGCGTCAATTCGACGTTCTCACGGCGCAGGCGGGTGACGACCACGCCGAAGCGCTCCCAAATGCACAGGTCGCGGAACGATTTGCCGACCACCTCCTTGCGCGAAACCAGCAGCAGTTCGCTGGTGACTTTGCCGCTGGGGTCCTGCATCGGTTCCACGACCACGTCGCCCAGAACCGCCTCCAGCTTGGCCAACTCCTCCGGCGTACCCACCGCCAGTACGGTGTCACCCAGGCGGAGCGTCGTTTCCGGCTTCACGGGATAAATCTCGCCCTCGTGCTTTATGCGGCACAGGACGGCATTACTCAGGTGCAAAGCCTGCAGCTCCTCGACCGTCCGCCCGGCGCAGTTGCGGTTGGTAACACGAAACGCGCATTCATCCAAGGGCGGCGTGTGGGTTTCTTCTTCGGCGCGAAAGGCGGCGGCCGCGGTCTTGGCCGGCGTCCGCAGAAGCCGCGGCAGAAGTTGCACCAGCAGCACGACGCAGACGACGCTGAAGGGGTAAGCGGCACCGTAGCCGACCGAGGTTGCGTTGACGGCTTCGATGGTCTCGGCGCTGCCCGGGTCACCGGTCACGCGGCGGACCGCCTCGAGCGCCGCCGCCAATCCCGGTGTGCAGGTCGTGGCGCCCGAGTACAAGCCGGCGGCCAAGTTCGCCGAGAGCCCGAACCACTTCGCCAAGCCTATGGCCGCCAGCGCGCCGACCGCCGTTGAGCCCAACCCCACCGCCAGGAAGGCAGCGCCGCGGCGGCGCAGCACGCTGAAGAAGCGTGGGCCGGCCTGCAGGCCGACGGCGTAAACGAAGAGCACCAGTCCGAGCTCGGTCAGCTCGTGCGATACGGTGCATTTGAAGTGGCCGAAAACCAGGGCCACGAAAAAGACACCCGCCGAGCCGAGCGCGATTCCGCCGAGGCGGAACGACCCGACCGTGACGCCCAACGCTATGATGGCGAAGAGCGTAAAAAACTGAGAGCTAAATAATTGCGACAAGCTTACAGGCCTCGGTGCTTCCTATTCTCTCTTGGTTCGCTCAATAAGCAGCACGTAACATAGGCACGTAGCGTGCCACTAATCGGCCGGAGCCCGCCGCCTGTAGCGTCGGCCCCCCGTGGCCGACGTCGATGTCCACCCACCCGCGTAGCGTCCTCCCGTGGCCGCCGTCGACGTCGCTACGGGTCGACCCGGCCGACCCAGATTGTCTCAGTACGGCCATAGCTGTAATTGAAGCCCGTGACTGACGTCCATCCCTCACGGGCGGCTGATTCCGCCAGCCCCGAGTCGGTCAGCTCGCTTGCGCCCAGGATCGCGACGACGGGCCGCTTCAGATCGGCCAAACTGTCGGCCAGGTCGCGCCCTTTTAGCACCTGCGGCGGCTGGGCCAGGTAAAAAAGGAGCGATGGCTCTTCGTACCCGCTGACGATGACCGGCACGCCGGGGTCACAGCGGTTGGCGTTTTCCGCAATGACTCGGCTCAGGCGATGCGGTTCGAGGCTGGGCAGAAGCCACGCGCCGGCCACAATCGAGAATAGCGCCATGCTCGCGACCGCCCGACGGTACGCCGCCAGCGGGCGTCTGCATGCCGCCCGGCCTACCAGCCAAAACCCCGCGACCAGAACCAGCCCCGCCGCGCCGACCGGCCAGCCCCAAGCCGCGCTGTAGTGGTAAGCACCGGCGGCGAGCATACCCAAACCGATTACGATCGGCACAGCCGCCCAGAGCCGCAGCGCTGCGCGTTGCGCCGGCAGAAGCTCGCGCTCGGCGCCGGCATCCCACATCCGCCCGAGCATGATCGCCAGCGGCACATAGCAGGGCAGCACGTAGTGCGGCAGCTTGGTCCCCATCAACTCCAGTATCAACCAGGGCAGCCCGCACCAGACCAGCAGCAACGGCGCTGCGCGATCGGCGCGCCTGTTCCCCCACGCTTCGGCGACTGCGCCGGGTACCAGCGCCGTCCAAGGCAACAGGCCTGCCAGGCTCAGCAGCAGGTAATAGCCCGGCGGGCCCACGTGCCCGCAACTGGGCTCGACCATTCTCAGGACGATCTCCGCAAACAGAAAGCGTTGCGTGAACAGATCGCCGTGCCGCTGCGCAATGTAGATGAACCACGGAGCGGCTAACGCGATCAGCGGCGACATCATCCAGAAGCGCCCGCTGACGATCCATTTTCGCCGGCCCGGTTGCAACAGGAGCGCCAGCCCGAAAGCTCCCATGAACAGCAGAATCGTGGGGCCCTTGGTCATGACGCCCAGCCCGAGCGAAAGCCAGAATCCGGCCGACAGCGCCGCGCCGGCCGAGCGGGTCGCGATGCGCCACAGCAGCCAGACCGCGGCCATGATCCACAGCAGCAGTAGCGGATCGGTCAGGAGCATGCGCCCGACGATGAG
The DNA here is from genome assembly GCA_018056925.1 of Phycisphaerae bacterium. Classification (GTDB taxonomy): domain Bacteria; phylum Planctomycetota; class Phycisphaerae; order UBA1845; family Fen-1342; genus JAAYXS01. The sequence continues at coordinate 864 of JAGPEO010000239.1, read as the reverse complement.
CGGGAGCCCGGCGGTGAGGAAGCAGGCGCAGGCAATCAGCGCGGTGCGGCGGTTGTACATGTCAGCCGCGAGCGCGGCGAGGAACTGGACGGCGCCGGTCAGCGCCAGCACCGAGACGAGGCGAGCGGCCCATTCCTGCAAGCCGAAGATCGTGAACGCGCCGCTCACCGCCCAATAGAGCAGCGGCGGCTTAAACAGCCACGGTTGCCCTAAGTACTGCGGTACGAGCCAGTCTCCGCCGGCAAGCATCTCGCGGCAGACCTGGCCATAGTACCCCTCATCGCGGTCGGTCAGACTGACCCACGTGCCAGGCAGCAGCAGCACGAGACTGAGCACGATCAGCAGGATGCGATCCGCGGTCTTCAGAGTATCCGAGTTCTTCAGGGTAGCAGAGCCGGGGCGTGCCGCCCCGCGTTCCTGCCGGTCAACGAAGCCCCGCCCAGAGCCAGGGCCGGTTGAACCGGCATCCGCTCTGGCCCCGCCGCAGAATGCTGCCCAGTACTCTGGCATGCCGCTCCTGTCGCTCGGCGTTGGCAATAACCGCTGAAGGCCAGCGTATCTTACGGCATCGATGTGTGGCGAGGAATCCGCGTACTAGCGGCGACGGCGGGTTGAGCGGAAGCGGCTGCCGAGCGTGCGCCGCAGCGGTTTGAGCCCATGGGATTCGAGAATTGCGCAGCGGCGGATTGCCTCCCTGTAGCGGGTGGGCACGGGGCCTGCCGCAGCGGCTGAAGCGCCCGTCGGCTGCGGACCGGGCGCCGCTTCGGCCGCGCCTGCGGCGGCGGTCTCCGGGGCCCGGCGCGGCTTCATGACCCAGTGCTCGTCGAACTGCGGCAGCTCGCGATTGATCAGCTTTTCGACCTC
>JAGPEO010000238.1 GCA_018056925.1 Phycisphaerae bacterium | reverse complement strand
AGGAACTCGTTCTTATCGCCGCCTGTGATTACGCCCGGCCGGAAGGGCTCCTGCATCTCTATGTGTACCTGCTCAAACGGCAGGACCTTAAGCGCGTCGCTTAAGAAAGCGGGGTTGAACCCGATCGCGATGTCCTCACCCTTGAATTCGATCGGTACCTCGATGCGCGCCTCACCCTGTTCGGGCGATTGCGATGAGATCACCAGTTGCTCGCGACTGAAGGCCAGCCGCACCGCCCGCGAGTCCTCGGTCGTGAGCAGCGCCGCCCGCTTAACGGCTCCGTAGAACTCCGCCCGGTCCACCACCGCCTGGCGATTACCTTCCTGCGGAATGACGTCCTCGTACTTTGGAAAACGACCCTCAACCAGAGCAGTCGAAAGCACGCTGTTAAGAGAGTGGAGAATCAGTTGATTAGGCGTCACCTTGACGTCGACCAGCCACTCATCATCCGTCTTTGGCGAAGTGAAAACACGCTCAAAGACGCTCAGCGCCTTAGTCGGGACGATTACGCTGAACGCCGCGCTATCCGACTTGCGAACATTCCCACCTGCCCGGGCCAGCCGCCTACCGTCCGTGGCAACCATGTACAGCCGCTTGGCCTGCTTGTCCCACAACACACCATTGATAGCGTACCGGCTGGTTTCGCGCGCCGCCGCGTAGAGCGTCAAGCCGATCATGCGCCGCAGCTCCCGCCCGTCCAGCACGACATCCGGTTCGTTGTCAAAGCCCGCCACCGGTGGGAAGTCGGCCAGGTTTTGCATGTAGATTTTGAACTCGCTGCCCTGACCACGGATGATGCATTGGCGCTCGTCGGTCTGGAGCGTGATCTCCACGTCGGCGAGCTCGCGAACGATGCTTAGCAGGCGTTCCGCGTTTACGACCACCTCGCCAGGAGTGTCGACCTCCAGGGCTGAAATCCCAAGGCGCAAAGCGGCCTCGCCGTCCGTTGCAGCCAGTTCCATGCCGTCGGCCGTAGCGCTCAGTTTGGTGCATGCCAATATGGGCTTGGGCGAACGTCCGCTGGTTAGCGAGCTCACCGCGGTCAAAGCGTCTAGGAATTCCTGTCGCTGGAGCGTCGTTTTCATGGTTTAAACCTGCCGAAACGGTATCAAGGCCTCCGCAGCGAACGCCGGCTTGCACGGGTGGGCCGCTACAAGATCTGGTCACCCGCTCGGGCGGCTACCCCAATATTTTACGGTTTTTGCCGCAGGCCCGCCAGCGCTTGGCCGGAGTCAGTGAAAGCGCCGAACATCAGGAAATTGATGTTCGCACCGGATACTGTTAATTACCTTCTCAGCAAGAGCTTCGTAGTCGTAACCGTATGAGCTGTCAATCCTGTTATCAGGCAACGTGAATCGCCGTAAGTCGTGTCCCGAACTAATTTTATGCATGGCAGGTCGGTATTTCACGCTGTTAATCCGGCGTTGGTTTCTGCGTCACTTAGGTGCGTGAGAGGAGCTGTTTGGTCAGAATCGCCAAGGTTTCCTGTGTGGCGCTGTCGCGTTCGCTTTCCTGCTGGATGGCTCGTTCCGCGTGTAACACAGTCGAGTGGTCGCGGCCGTCAAAGTGCATGCCGATTTCCTCGAGGCTGAGCATCGTCATTTTTCGCGCCAGGTAAATGGCGATGTTTCGCGGGTAGCTGACCGAACGCGTGCGGCGCCGGCCGAGGAGGTCCTGCAAGCGTATGCCGAAGTGTTGGGACACGACTTGCAGGATGTCGCTTACCTGCAGGGGCTTCGTTACCGGAGCCGGGGGTGGCAGGACTTCTTTGGCGGTTGCCAGCGTAAGCGGCTTGTCGCAGTGCTTGTGCTGGGTGATGAGCTTGGTCAGCGTTCCTTCCAGCGTGCGAATGTTGGAATCGACGTGCTCCGCCACGTAGTCGATGACGTCCGCGGGTATTTCGTAGCCGCGTAGCCGGGCCTTTTTCTGGAGGATTGCCTGCCGGGTTTCGCGCGTGGGTGGATCGATTTGCGCGACGAGGCCCCAGTTGAAGCGGCTAACGAGGCGGTCTTCGAGGTTAGGTATATCTGACGGCGGCGAGTCAGCCGAGAGAACGATTTGGCGTCGTTCTTGATACAGGGCGTTAAAGGTGTGGAACAGCTCCTCCTGGCTGGACTCGCGATTCGCGAGAAACTGAACGTCGTCTATGAGTAGGGCGTCCGCCTGGCGAACGCTGTTCCGGAATGTATGCAGGTCGCCCGCTTCGATGGCGCTGACGTACTCGCTCACGAACGTATCGCACGCCACGTAAATCACGTTCGCATCCGGCGACGAGCGAAGCAGTTCAGCACATATCGCCTGCAAAAGGTGCGATTTGCCCAAACCGGACGCACCGTGAATGAACAGCGGGTTGTACAAGACGCCGGGCTGGCTGCAAACCGCCAGGCCGGCGGCATGCGCGAGGCGATTGGACGGACCGACCACGAACTCCGCGAACGTGTAATCCGGATTCAACGGCAGCCGCCGCAACTGGCGCTGCTGGCGCACCGGGTCATCCAGGACGCTCTCCTCGCCGCTCTCAAAGCGAACAGAAACAAGGTGCCCGGTCAGCTCCATGGCGGTGTGCGAAAACACCTGAGCACAGTGCTCTCGCAGGTAATGCAACCACGCCGGATCCGCTACGCTCACTCGGAGCTCCCCGCCGATCAGCCGCCCTGGTTCAAGCGATTCGAACCATGCACGGTATAGCGTGGGGTAACCGCTACGCACCGCTTGCAGCAGCGCGCTCCAATCAAGAGGCTCGTCTGACATGCTGAAATCCGTCTGCGCAGCCGCCCGCCCACCACCCGCTCAGCCGGCTTGCTCCTCAGTTCCGTCCAAATCGTCTGCCGATGGGGCGCGCTCGGCCTGCGAGAAAAGTTCGCGCAGCAGGCACGTGGCGTAACAGCCCGGCGGCAGTGTGAAACGTAACTCAAGATAGGGACCGCCGTCATCCGCGCCAAGCTGAATATTGCCCATTTCGGGGCGGAAGCGCAGCGGCCGTCGACCGCCCTGGCTGCGGCCCGGCCCCGTGCTGAACGCTGCCGGTGGCAATCCCTGCGCGGCCAGTACGCGCGCTTCCATTTCTGCGGGGTGGCCCGACGGACTGGACATGCGGTTTCCGAAGAGCGGGCCGGTGGGGCTGATTTCGAAGGCGTCGGCACGCGGCTGTTCGACGACGGGGTCTAAAACCTGGAAGACGGCGCCCTTGGCATGGATCCAAGCCAGGTCGCCCTCCCAGAGGTGGTCGAGGCCATGTGGGAGCCGCTGGGCCACTACTTGGTTGAACAGGTAGGACTGGTACGCGGAGAGATAAAAGAGCTTCGTGCGCCTGCCGACCGCACCCCAGGCCCGGCGCCGATTACCCGTACGGGCCAAGACGCGTAGCGCGCGGCGCTCGTCGGCGAACACGCCCGGCCACTGCCGGACGGCATCAGCATACTTGCCGAGATCGTAAAGCTTCCGCGCGCGCCGGATGGCTCCGTGGTCGGCAGGGGTTGGGCGTCCAAGCAGGACGTCCAAGGCCCTGTCCGGTTGGTTCTGTACGATTGCCTGCCCAATTTCCCACGTCGTCCCACGAGTTCCGAAGCGTTGCGGGCCGAAGTAGTTCGGCACACCGCGGCGCGCCAGCTCGTCGAGCGCCGCCTGGACCTCTGAAACCCGCTGCGGTTCCGTCTGGCGCACTTTGACGACGAAGCGATTGGCGCGCAGGTGGCCGAGGCGAAGCTTGTTTGTGTGCCGCGTCACCTCCAGCACTCGGATGCGCGGTAATTCGAGACCCTCAATAATTTTTGGGGCTACGTGTTCGACCGAGAGCCACTGCCGGGCCACGGCGTGGGCGTCTTTCATTCCAGCGAAGCCGATGTCGCGCCGGCCGACATTCAGGGCGGTGGCCATGACATTCACGGCCTGGAGGGTGCTTATGCCGCTCTTTTCAATAAGGAAGTAAGTGTGTGTACCCTCACCGCTGGGGGTGTAGAGCGGCTCCTCGTGGACCACGAAGTCGCTGTGCTGCGCTTTAATCACGCCTGGCAGCCGGCTGAACCCGTGCAGGAGGCACGGAAGTGCGAAGCTCGTGTCCGTTTGTGGAACATCTGTTTCTGGCACGGTGTGAGCGTACGCGAGAACCCAGCCGGGGTCTAGAAGTCGGCGATCGGGTTAATCATTAGGCGGGCGGGCTCGGCAATCAGATATCGAGACCTTTAACTCGCCTAATCGCTCCGTTTCACGTGGAACGCTCGTACGCCGGCTTGACATAAACTAAGCGCGGCGTAACCTGCCCAATAATTGGAGGTGAACATGTCCAAGCCTACCGCTCGGCTCGGTAAAGGATTGAGTGCTTTAATCACGCCGCGCGCGCCCGTCTCCCAACCGACCGTGGCACGAGGCAGCGAACCGGCCACCACAATCTCCGTTGAGGCGATTCGACCTAACCCGCGACAGCCTCGAAAAGACTTCGACGACGCGGCCATTACGCAGCTCGCCAATTCCATCCGAACCAAGGGCGTTCTCCAGCCCGTGATTGTACGACCTGCGCCGGACGGCGGGTACGAGCTCGTCGCGGGCGAACGGCGGCTTCGTGCCGCGAAACTGGCCGGCTTGACCCAGGTGCCCGCCATCGTCCGGGACGTGAGTGACGCCGACTCCGTTGAGATCGCGCTCATCGAAAACCTCCAACGCGAAGACCTCAATCCGCTCGAACGAGCCGCGGCTTACCGGCAGTACCTCGATACGTTCAAGAGCACCGTCGAAGAGCTGGCCAGCCGCCTGGGCGAGAGCCGGCCGAATATCTCGAACTACCTCCGCCTTCTGGACTTGGCCGAGCCGGTGCGCAAGCTGCTCGCCTCCGGTGAGTTAAGCATGGGACACGCCAGAGCTATCGCCTCCATCGAGAACCCCGAACGCCAACTGGCCCTGGCCATGCTCTGCATCCGCCGCAACCTGTCCGTCCGCCAGCTCGAAGTGCTGGCCAGACAGCAAACCAATACCGTCACGAAGGTTGCCGAGCGGGTTCCCCTTCAGAACCGCCACATAGCAGAAGTAGAGCAAGCGCTCGCGCGCGGGCTCGGCTTGCCGGTTAAACTCCGTCCGGGACGGAAAAAGAACTCGGGACGCGTTGTCATAACGTACCGGAATTTGGATGAGTTCGACCTGATCGCGAATAAAATCGGCGGCCACTGCAAACTGGAGTAGGACAATGCCGCTCCGACTACCGATCGCCGCGGGGCGTTTCTATCCCAGCGACGCCCCCGAATGTGTTGCGCTGCTGAGCGAGATGCAGGCTGGCCTGGAGCCGGTGCCGGCGGTAGGCGCCATAGCGCCGCACGCGGGCTGGATTTACAGCGGCCGCACGGCCATGCGCAGCATCGTGTCACTGGCAGCCAAGTCCCCCGAGACGGTAATTGTTTTCGGTGCGGTTCACGTCCTCACACACGCGGACGCTAGCCTCTTCAGCGAAGGGACTTGGCAGACGCCGCTGGGTTTAGCGGGCGTCGACAGCGACCTGGGCGGGCTTATTAGGCGCATCGACCACGTGCAAGATGACCCGGAAGCACATCGGTTCGAGCACTCGATTGAAGTCCTGCTTCCCATGATCCAACACGTTCTGCCGGAGGCGCGTATCGTACCGTTGATGGTCAAGCCGGGCCGGCGCGCTGAGCAGATCGGGCGTGATTGCGCCCGCGCGGCCAAGGAATCCGGGCGACGCGTTGCGTTTCTGGCGTCGACTGACTTGACGCACTACGGTCCGGCCTTCGGTATCGAGCCGGTCGGACGGGGCGCAGCGGGCGTGAAATGGGCCAAAGAGGTCAATGATCGCCGGCTGATCAAGCTGATAGCGGTGGGACGTGCGCTGGAAGTGCTGGCGGAGGCGGAGCAGAGTCGCAGCGCCTGCGGTGCGGGGGCGGTGGCGGCGCTATTGGGCGCGATGGGCGAATTGGGGGCGGTGGAATTTCGGGAGCTGGAGCACACCAGCAGCGCCGAGGTGGAGTGGGCAGCGGGCGGCGGGGCGGCGGTCAATTCGGTGGGCTACCTCGCCGGCGTGTTTTTGTAGAACTGCTAGGCTCCAGATTCTAGAATGACTAGAACACCGCTCGGAACGCACGCCGGCGAGCCGCCGGCGCCGCGCGGGTATCCTACAATAACTAGAAACTTGGGACGGCAAGCTGCGCCGGGCGCTTTATGGACATGCGCAGCAGCCGCACGCGCCGC
>JAGPEO010000237.1 GCA_018056925.1 Phycisphaerae bacterium | reverse complement strand
CAGCGACCGTCGGCGGCGCCGCCGCCCCGCCGGTTGAACGCTCAAACTCCGCAGCCGGCCGGCTGAAACGAAGGAGCCCGGTCGAGTCGCAGCGTCTGGCCGGGCGCCGGGCCCGGGCCGTAGCCGCGGCCGAGGGAGCGCCGCCCGAAACCCGCACGGTTGTTCTGCCCCCGATCGTGCGGCAGGAGACGTCGAGCGTCCCGCCGGCGTTGGCGGCCCAGCCTCCTGTGGCACCCTCCGCGGCGCGCGCCGGCGAAGCAGTGCTCGCGCTGGCGCCAGCCGCTGCACTGCCGCATACCAGAATTGTTGAAGAAATGGATCAGTCGGCCTGGGAGCAGCCGCCGGCCCAAGCGCGCCCGGTGACTCTGACGGCCATTGAGGCGCCCGAACCCGCCGCCCCGGTAAACCCGCCGGCGGCTGAGCCGGTTGCGTCGGTCGCGGCGGCCGGTACGTACAAGGTGCGCAAGGGAGATTCGCTCACGCGAATCGCACAGCGGGTGTTCGGCTCGTCCGAACAGCGTCACCAGCAGATGTTGATCGACGCGAATCCCAAGATCGCCAAGCGAGTAAACAAGCTGTACGTGGGCGAGGTGCTGACCATTCCGAGCATTCCGGGCGTTGCCGTGGCATCGGACAGCGCTTCGAGGCAGTCGTCCGGCACGGTCGCCGTCAAGCAAGCTGAGGCGGCCGCCAAGAAAGAATCCAAGCCGGCGACGGTCGCAGCGGTCGCGGCTTCGACGACGAAGAAGAAGAGCGCCAGCGCCGATAACAGTGGCAAGGGCACGAAGCGAACGACGGTAGCGGCGGCGCAACGGCCGTCGCGCTCCGGCAAGAAGGGCCGGAAAGCGAGTTCGGGCGGCGAGACAGCGACAGAGCGCTGGTATACGATACGCGGCAGCGATTCGCTGGCGAGCATCGCTCGCGATGTTTTGAAAGATTCCCGGCGGTGGCGCGAACTCGCAGACGTAAACGGATTACGCGATCCGAACAAGATCATTCCCGGCATGCGCCTCAAGCTTCCGCCTGCTGGGCCGCGGCAGGGCTGAGCGGCGCGCCCGGGGCTGGGCCGGCCACGGGCCAAATGAAGCCATGACGCTAACGCGGATCATTGTAGTTCTGGTGGGGGCGTTGGCGGTCATGATGACGGTCATAATTCTGCGTTCGGAGAGCACGCGCCAGCAGTACGAAATCTCGGTGCTGGAAGGGCGCGAGGACGTGCTGCGGCAGGAGTTCAACCGGGAACAGCTCGCACTGCAACGTTTGCGGAACCCGGCGGATTTGCTGGAGCGCGTGCAGAAGATTCGGTTAGCGGCGCCGCAGCCGACCGGGCCGCCGCCGGCAGCGCAGCGAAGGCGGTCCACGGGGCCGTAGTGGAGGAGAACGGAGCAGGGATGCGCTCGGCTGCGTGGTTGTTTCTATTGGTCGCGGCGTTGCTGGCGGCGGGCGCGGGGCGGTTGGCCTACATTCAGTACGCAGAAGGGGACGCGCTGCGGGAGCGGGCGGAGCGGCAGCATACCGCTTCAGTTGTCATTCCCGCGCAGCGTGGCGACATCCTGGACGCCCAGGGGCGCCTCCTGGCCGGCAGCGAATCCTGGCCCTCTGTGTACGCTGATCCCTCGCTGCTGCAGGACCCGCGTGACCGCAAGTTCGCGGCCTACTCAATCGCTCCGGTTCTCGGCTTGGCGGCTGAGGACGTTGACGCCTTGCTGCGTGACCGCGCCGAGAGCCGCTTCGTATGGCTCAAGCGTCACGTAAGCCCGGAGGAGCTGGCGGCGTTCCATAAGCTGCGCAACGCGCGACGCCTGTATGCGCTGGACGTGCAATACGAGCCGGCCCGCATCTACCCGCATGGCCGGCTCGCGTCTCACGTGCTGGGCTTCGTCGGGGCGCCGGAAGAAGGCGTTCGGCACGGCCTGGCGGGCATCGAGTTGTCACAAGACAAATATCTTATTGGTACGCCCGGTCACCGCACTCGCACGGTCGATGCGCGCCGCCGCCCCTTGTGTTCGCACGTAGACGGTTTCGTTCCGCCGCAAGACGGCGCCACGGTCATCCTTACGATTGATGCCTATCTCCAGCAGCAGACTCAGACGCACCTGAAGAACGCGGTTGAGACGTTCAAGGCGGCCTGGGGAACGGCGGTGCTCATGGACCCGCAGACGGGCGAAGTTCTGGCTATGGCCACCTTCCCGGATTTCGACCCGTCCGACCCGCTGCCCGATGACACCAAGGCTGGCGAACCTGACGAACGGCTGCGGAATCGCGCCGTTTCGGACGCGTACGAGCCGGGCAGCATTTTCAAACCGTTCGTCGCGTCCTGTGCGTTGGAAGAGAACATCACGCGCCTGGACGAAGTATTCGCGATCAACGGTCCCACGCACAACTTCGGCCGCCGAATCATTCACGACACACATGCCTATGGTTCGCTGCCGCTGCACGAGGTGATCAGCCGCTCCAGTAACATTGGCATGGCCATGCTGGGGACGCGTTGCGAGAACGCGCGCCTGTACCGTTTTTTGCGGCTGTTTGGGTTTGGCGACCGGACGGGCATCGAGTTGCCGGGCGAGCACACGGGCATGGTGTTGGATTTTTCGCGCTGGACCAGCTACTCGACCCAATCGGTGCCGATCGGTCAGGAGGTTTCGGTAACCGCGATTCAAGTGGCCACCGCCTTCAGCGTCTTCGCCAACGGCGGGATTTTGTTTCGCCCGCGGATTGTGCGCGGCGTGGTGGGACCGGATGGCGAGCCGGTGTGGGACAACTCGCGGCCCATTCCCATACGGCGTGTGCTCTCGCGCGAAGTGGCCGAGCGCTTTCGCGAGGAAGCCCTGATCGAAGTGGTAATGTCGAAGATCGGCACCGGGAAGCGCGCTCGAATTCCCAACTATCGGGTCTTTGGCAAGACCGGGACGGCGCAGATTGCGCATGCCGGCGGCGGCGGTTACATGGGCGGCAAGTACACCGGTTCCTTTGTCGGCGGCGCTCCCGGAGACAAGCCGCGCGTCGTCGCGATCGTCTCGCTGAGCGCGCCCAGCAGCGGGCAGTATTATGGGGGCACGGTATCGGCTCCGGCCGTGGGCGAAATCCTGGCGGACGCGCTGGCGTACATGCAGGTGCCGCCCGAAGTGACTTCCGCGGACGAAAACGGGATAATCCCGGGGCGTAAGGCGGGCTCGGGCGTGCAGGACGCCGGCGGTTGGTAAGAAATCAGTGGCGGAGAGAGTTTCAGTGCGCAAGCTCGCCGAACTTCTAAATGGGATTGTGGATCAAGGGGCCTACGCGCCGCACGGCGACCGGATCGTAACCGGGCTTTTTGACGACTCGCGGCTGGTGCAGCCCAATAGCGTTTTTGTGGCCGTTAGCGGCACGGCGACGGACGGGCGGCGCTTCGTGCCGGACGCAGTGCAACGCGGCGCGGGCGTGGTGATAGGGGAGGGCCTGCCGTCGCTGAACGGGGCGGTAACCGTGAACGTGCCCGACGTTCGTGCGGCGCTGGCGCGCCTGGCGGTTCGCTGGTACGGCTTGGACGACGGCCCGGCGAGTGACTTACGTTTGATCGGCATCACGGGCACCAACGGCAAGACCACGACCGCCATCATGACCCGCGCCATCATTCAGGCCGCCGGCTACAAGTGCGGCTTGCTGGGCACCGTGCGTTACGACTTGTGCGGGCGCAGCATCACCGCCAAGAACACGACGCCGGGCGCGCTGGAGTTGGCCGCGTACTTGCGTGAGTGCGCGGACGCCGGGGCGCGCTATGCCGTCATGGAGGTTTCCAGTCACGCCCTGGATCAGCAGCGGGCGGCCGGGCTGCATTTCGCGGCGGCGGGGTTCACCAACCTGAGCGGCGATCACTTGGACTATCACGGCACGTTAGAGAATTACGCTGCGGCCAAGGCGCGCTTATTCGCCGGTTTGGACGAGAAGGCGGTGGCGGTGCTGAATCGCGACGATGCCAGCTCGGCGATCATGGTACGCGATTGCCGCGCCCGGACCATTTGGTACTCGTTGCAAGGCCCGGCCGACATCACCGGTTCCATTTCGCGCACCACGATTCGCGGGACGTATTACCGCATGTGTGTCGGCGGGGCGGATCTGGTGCTCGAGAACGCCGTCGTCGGCCGGCACAACGTGTACAACGCACTGACGGCTGCGGGCCTGGCGCGGGCCGTGGGGCTGCCACTGGAAGCCATCGAAGCCGGACTGAGCAGCGTGCGGAATATCCCCGGGCGTTTGCAGCGCGTGCCGTGCGTGAGCGGGGCGGACGTGTTCGTCGATTACGCCCATACTGACGATGCGCTGCGCAACGTGCTCAGCGTGCTAAAGCCGCTGGTGCAGGGGCAGCTCATCCTGGTCTTCGGCTGCGGCGGGGATCGCGACCGCACCAAGCGGCCGCGCATGGCGCAGGCCGCGGGTGAACTGGCCGACCGCATCATCGTCACCAGCGACAATCCGCGCTCGGAAGACCCGCAGGCGATCATTGCCGAAATCATGCTCGGCTTTGGGCAGCAGGTGAGCGAGGCGGTGGTGACCGAACCGGATCGCGAGGCCGCTATTCGTTTAGCTCTAAAGACCGCGGGGCCGGGCGACGTCGTCCTGATCGCGGGCAAAGGACACGAAGATTACCAGATTATCGGCAATCGCCGCATTCACTTCGACGACGTCGAGGTGACCATCAGGGCGGCCGAGCAACTTGCCCGCGCCGCAACGGAGACTGCAAAGAAGTGATAACTTTGATTCTGAGTGAGGTAGTCGAAGCCATTGGCGGGCAGCCGGCCGGCGAACTGCCAACCTTGAGCGTTCGCCGCGTCTCGACCGACTCGCGCAGCAGCGCCGAGGGCGACCTGTTCTTCGCCATTCGCGGCCCGCGCTTCGACGGGCATGATTTCATAGCTGATGCCCTACGTGGCGGCGCGGTGGCGGCCGTGATCGCCGCCGATCGGCTGACCGACGTGCGGCAGCAGATTGCGGGTATCACGTCGCGCGTGGTGCCGCCCGGGGCCATCATTTGCGTGCCTGACCCGGTGGTGGCTCTTGGCCGCTTTGCGGCTCACCATCGGCGGCTGATGTCGGCGAACGTTATCGCGGTGGTCGGAAGCAACGGCAAAACCACGACCAAAGCGATGATTCACCACATTCTGTCCGAGCGCTGGAAAGGACAGTGTTCGCCCAAGAGCTTCAACAACGAAATCGGCGTTCCGCTGACCTTATTGTCGTGCGAGCCGGCCGACGAGTACCTGGTGGTGGAGGTCGGAACCAATGCTCCCGGCGAAGTGGCCGCGTTGGCGGAGCTGATCCACCCCGACATGGCCGTTCTGACCTGCATTTCCGAGGAGCACCTCGAGCGCCTGGGCGACCTGAACGGCGTGGCGGCCGAAGAGTGTTCAATCCTGCACAAGCTTGAGCCGGGCGGTTTTGCGGCGGTCAACGTGGACGCGCCGGTGGTGCGAAGGCATTTGCCTGACGGCGGCGTCACGGTCGCCACGTTTGGCTGGAATTCCGAAGCGGACGTGCGTCTGACTGATGCGCGTTATGAAGCGCCCTGGCTGCATTTGACGATCAACGGGCGTTTCAAGTACCGGCTGCCGCTGGCCGGGCTGCACAATGCGGTCAACGCCGCGGGGGCGATTACGCTGGCCCGGCGGCTGGGTATGGAGCACAAAGATATTGCGGCCCGGCTGGAGTCGTTCGTGTCGCCGCCGATGCGTACCGAGATGCTGGAGTTCGGCGGCATAACGCTGGTTAACGATGCGTATAACGCCAACCCCGGCAGCGCACTGGCGGCGCTGGACACGCTGTCGTCGCTTGCTTGTCAGGGGCGGCGGGTGGTGGTGTTCGGCGAGATGCGCGAGTTGGGCGAACACGCCGCGGAGCTGCACCAGCAGGTCGGAGAACATCTGCGAAACGGCAAGTTCGACCTGGTACTGCTGGTCGGCCGGGCCGGCGAGCTGATGCCGAATCTAAAGGAGGATGGACAGCTTTTCGGTCCGCGCATTTTGCGGTGCGCGGATGTGGAGGCGTGCCTGGAGCGGCTCGCGCCTGAGTTGCGCCGCGGCGACGTCGTTTTGCTGAAGGCCTCGCGCGCCGTCGGTCTCGACCGCCTGGTCGCCCCACTGCGCGAGCGTTTGGCATCGGCCACGGTGGCGTGAATCAATGCTGTATCTGCTGCTACATTGGCTGACGGGCGGCAAGGGCTATGCCCATGAGGACCCG
>JAGPEO010000236.1:3316-6224 GCA_018056925.1 Phycisphaerae bacterium | reverse complement strand
ACTTCGGCCACCAACTCGGGGCGGACCCAATGTACCCCGCGGCCCTCCGCGCCCGTCGGAGGATTCGTGACCGGCGGTAGCTCCTGGGCGCGTTCTTTGAGGTAGCCATGAATACGCCGTAAGGCAGCTTCGCTAAAGCCGGTTCCGACGCGCCCACAGTAGATCAGCCGGCCGGTTTGGTCATGGTACGCGAGCAGCAGCGCGCCGAAAGCCGTTCGCGCGCCGCCAGGTTCGGTGTAGCCGACAATCACGAACTCTTGGCGATTGAGGCACTTTATCTTGAGCCAGGTGTGTGTGCGGCGCTGCTCATAGGTACTGTCACTGCGCTTGGAAACAATGCCCTCCATTTTGTATTGGCAGGCCTGGCGGAACACGGTCTCGCCCTGGCCTTGAATATCGTCGCTGTAGCGCAAGTGGCGTGCTTTCGGCCTTAGCTTTCCCAGAAGAGTTTTTAGCAACTGCTTGCGTTCGACCAGCGGCGTCCGCGAGAGGTCATATCCCTGGCAGTAAGGTAAGTCAAAGACAAAGTAGACCAGGTTTCGGTCGCGGCCGCTCGTGAACGCATTCTGCAGCGCCTGGAAGTTGGTTGTGCCGTCAGGATTGAGGGCGACCACTTCGCCGTCCAGAATGGCGTTCTCCACGGGGAGCTGGCCCACCTCGTCCGCTACGGTTGGGAATCTCGCAGTCCAGTCGTTCTGATGCCGGGTAAAGAGGTGGACGCGTCCGCCGGCCAGAAAACATAGGATGCGGTAGCCGTCGTACTTGATTTCGTGCCGCCACTCATCCCCGGCCGGCGGCGACTTTACGAGTGTCGCCAATTGGGGACGAATGCGTTCCGGCATAGCGGCCCGGCGGGCATTGGTGAGTGTGGACGGGTCTATTGCCGCCTGGGTCTGCTGCGACTTGCGAGTACTGCTCTTGCGGGCGGCAGTTGCGGGCGCCGAAGCGCGCCTGGTTCTGGTGTTCTTCGCGCGGTTCGATTCCCAGACCTGGTCGCCTTGTTGCGCGATCTGTTCGAGGCTGCGGCCCGTGAGGACGCTGTCCGGCAGTTCACGCGTCACGTCGAATTCTTGGCGCGGGCGGGCATATTCGTCGCGCTCCTTGATCAACAGCCATTGCCGGCCCTCGGCATCCGCCGCGCGCCCGCTCATGCGCACCAGCGCCCAGCCGCCGCGCAGCTTCTGGCCGTTCAAGCGCAATTTCATTCGGCCCTGCTCGTAAGTCTTGGCGGCGTCGCCGACCGGCTCCCATTGCCCGCTGTCCCAGACCATGACCGTGCCGCCGCCGTATTCGCCCTCGGGGATAATGCCCTCGAAAGAGGCGTACTCCAGCGGGTGATCCTCGACATGCATTGCCAGGCGTTTGTCGGCCGGGTCGAGCGAGGGGCCCTTGGGCACGGCCCAGCTCTTGAGTACGCCGTCCAGCTCCAGGCGGAAATCGTAGTGCAGGTGGGTGGCGGCGTGCTTCTGCACCACGAAGATGCGGCCGCTGCGGCGCGCGCGAGGCCGGGGGCCGGCCGCGGGCATGGGCTCAGGGGTACGGCGGGCATTCCGTTTGCGGCGGTACTCGGTCAATGCCACGGGAACATACCTCGTAGCTACACAATAAGCGGCGCGGGCGGCCTCGCCCAGCCGCCGGGACCGGCTTTTACTGGGCTCCGCAAATGAGAGTAGCAATAGGCGCCTGCCAGTTCACATTTACCGGCCGTAAGGTTTACTTGCCGACCGCGCTTAACAAATGGTATGCTGGCAACTCAAAGACCGGGTTTTAGCGTCGCTCGGTGCCCGTTCGGGCGCGTGGGTTTCAAAGCCGGAGGAGCAAATATGTTCTGGCATAATCGGCCTGTCCCTGGGCGGATTGTGGTTGTGGCGTTAACGACCGCGCTAATGTTGCTGCTCAGTTCAGCTAGCGCCGACACACTGCGGCTCAAGAACGGGACCGTGCACCGGGGCAAGCTGGTTTCCCGAGACGATGACAAGGTGGTCTTCAAAGTCGAAAGGGGCTCAATTACTTATACGATCGAGGTTCGGGCCGACGAGGTGGAGTCGGTTGAAGAAGGCCAGCCGGCCCCTGAACCGACGAAGCGGGCTGAAAGCAAGAGCCCGGCCGCGGTTGCAGTCGAGAAGTTGAGCGGGAAGGGTACGCCCTACTACGTGCTGCCGCTGCACGGGCCCGTTGGTACACGCATTACGCGCGAATTGGTGAGCGATTGCCTCAGTGCCGCACGGCAGGTGGGCGCAAAGGTCGTCATCCTCGACATTGACAGTCCCGGCGGATCGGTCTCCGAACTTGACAGCATTCTGAGAGTGCTTGACCGCTACAGCGACTTGCGCCTGGTGGCCTATGTGCACGAGGCCAAATCCGCCGCCGCCATCCTGGCCATGTCGTGCCGCGAGATCATTATGGCCGAGCGCGGGCAGATCGGGGCCGCCGTCCCCTACCAACTTGCCCCGGACGGCACGCCCAAGAGCATCGCGGCCAAGTTTGAGTCGTCTTTACGGGCTGATTTCCGGTCCGTGGCCGAGCGCGGGGGGCACAATCCGCTGCTGGTCGAGGGCATGATGCGGGATGACATCGTGCTGGCGCTCAAGTACGACAAACGCGGCTCGGTGCGTGTGGTCGAGAGCAGGGGTGACAAGCCGTTGAAGAAGCGGGGCGAGATTCTGACACTGACCTCGGCCGAGGCGCAAGAGGCGGGACTGTCAATCGGAACTGCGGCCGACTTGGCCGGCTGCCGCAGTCTGTTGCGCATTGAGGAGTGGCACGAAGCCACGCGCCACGGGTGGCAGCGCTTCAGGCAATGGGCGGAGGAGATAGATGCGGCGGCTGAAAAATTCCGCCAGGCTTGGCAGCGGGCGCAAGCCGGGCTCGCAGATGCTGAGGCGGCCGCCAAGGCGCGCCGGCGGGG
>JAGPEO010000236.1:0-3216 GCA_018056925.1 Phycisphaerae bacterium | reverse complement strand
GGTGGCAGCGCTTCAGGCAATGGGCGGAGGAGATAGATGCGGCGGCTGAAAAATTCCGCCAGGCTTGGCAGCGGGCGCAAGCCGGGCTCGCAGATGCTGAGGCGGCCGCCAAGGCGCGCCGGCGGGGTGAGATCGGCGACGGCCTGCGCCGCGCCACCGCCAATCTACGGCAAATGGAAGAGCTGGCCGAGAAGTACCCGGGCCTGGGCGACAGCGAGTCGCTGCACGCGCTCCGCACGCGGGTAAAAGCGGTGCGGCAGGCGGTCGATCCCTAAATTGCGCCGCATAGGCGAAAGAAAAGGAAAGCGCGCGCCACGGGACTGGGCCGCGCGCTCTCACTAGTATCCAGCCACTATGACACGCCAGGAGCGCCTTATGCGTGCGCGGCCTTGACGTTGATCGATTGCTCGGCCAGATCGGTCAGCTTCTTGTCGGTAAGCTTTTCCTCTTGCAATGTCTGGTCGAGCAATTGTACTGCCTCGTCATAGCCAAGCTGCTCGGCAAAGGTGCGGGCTGTTCCGTAGCCGGCCATTTCATAGTGCTCGACGCGCTGGGCGGCGCAGATGAGCGCCGCGTCGCGCACCATGTCGTCGCCCTTGGCCTTGGTGTACTTCTCACCCTCCTCAATAATGCCCTTAATGCCCTCGCAGGTCTCGCGTTCGGGCTCGCGGCCTATGCTTCGGAACACCTGATCCAATCGGCGCACCTGGTTTTCGGTTTGCCGCAGATGTTCACGGAAAGCGTCGGCCACCTGAGGCGAGGTCGCCGCCTGGGCCATCTTGGGGAGGGCATCCAAGATGCGTTTTTCCGCGTCGTAAAGGTCTTCCAGTTGATCGACAAACAGATCTTCGAGATCGTTGAACTCGGGGGCTATCCAGGTAACCACGCGAATTCTCCTTTCGGTCTGAACATGATCGGCGCCTGAAGACTCTCTCAGCGCCCAAAGGTCCGAGGATGGTAGCGCGGCGGCCTGAAAACACGATGAATACCACCTGAGAAGTCGGTGAAAGCCCACTTGCGCTTCGGGAGCCGGTTGCCCTCGCTCGCGCTTCGGGCTCGGATCGGGCGGCCTCGGATCGGGAAACGGCAGAGGCGACGCGGGCTACTACGCGGATGGGAGGCCGTTGGCGGCAATCCGGGGCGGCACGCCCCGGCTCTGCTCTTCACACCTCTTGATCCCTTGATCCCCAAATCCCTCGATCCCCCTCGTTCTGCGATATACTGTTCGTCACCCTGGAGGATGAGCATGGACGTGCACGAGGCCATTAATATCCGGCGCAGCGTTCGCAGCTACGACGCCAAGCGCGCCATCCCGCCCGAGGCGATGGAGCGTTTGCGGGCCGCCCTGCGTTTAGCCCCGTCGGCCTGCAATTTTCAGCCGTGGCACTTCGTTCTGGTTACCGACCCCAAGCTGCGGCACGAGTTGAGCAAGATCGCGAACGATCAGCACTTCATCGCGGACGCGGCGCTGATCGTCGTTGCCTGCGGCCTGCCGCTGCAGGCTCACAAGCGGATGGCCGGCCACCGCAATAGCGTCGAGGTCGACGTGGCGATCGCGCTCGATCACCTGACGCTGGCGGCCGTCGCCGAAGGGCTGGGCACCTGCTGGATCGGCGCTTTTGACGAACAGAAGGCCAAACGCCTATTGGAAGTGCCGGACGAGTTGGAGATTGTGGCGCTCATGCCGGTCGGCTACCCGGCGTCGCCGGATCTGAACCATCCGCTGGACGAGTCGCGGCGCAAAGCTGAGGGCGAGATTTTCAGCACGGACAAGTACGGGCGGCGATAAGCTCAGGGAATGAGCCGCTGCAAGTGGCCTCCGCGAATGCGTCCGGGCGGCGTAGCGCGCCACGGGCCCCTATACTCGGCGTTGGCTCGCCGTTGCGCGGTCAATCGGGACCGGATTGCCCGCGAATGCTGAAGGAATGACAACGACCACCTCACTTTTTCAGCGCGTGCGCCGGGAGCTGTTGCCCTACGTACGGCAGCCCGCCCAGTACATCGGCGGGGAGGTCAATCAGCTTGCGCAACCGGGCGATTGGGAGCGGGCGGCGGTGCGGGTTGCGATCGCGTTCCCGGATACGTACGCGATCGGCATGTCGCACCTGGGCTGCCAAATCCTGTACACGATCGGCAACAACACGCCCGGCGTTTGCGCCGAGCGCGTTTACTGTCCCTGGGTCGACGCCGAAAGCATCATGCGCGAGAAGCACATCCCGCTGTTCACCTGGGACACGCGGCAGCCGGTCAGCGAGGCCGACATCCTCGCCTTCTCGCTGCAATACGAGATGAACTTCACCGGCGTGCTGAACTTGCTGGATTTGGCCGGAATCCCTCTGCAAGCTGCGGCTCGCACGGATGAGCACCCGCTGGTGCTGGCTGGCGGACCGCAGATCGACAACCCCGAGCCGCTCGCGGATTTTCTCGACCTGGTGGTTATCGGCGACGGTGAGCCGAGTTTCGCCGCCATCCTCGCCGCCTACGGTGAATACAAGGCGGCCGGCGTGCCGCGGCGCGAGATGATCGCGCTGCTGGCCCGGCGCTTTCCCTGGCTCTACGCGCCGAACCTGTACGAGCCGAGTTACAACCGCGACGGCAGGCTCGCCGCGCTCATGCCCAAGTTCGACGGCCTGCCCGCACGCATCGAGCGCTGCCGCACGCTGGATTTCGAGCAGGCCCCGGTACCCGTCCGCCCGCTGGTGCCCTGGATTGAAACGGTCCACGATCGCATCGGCATCGAGATCATGCGCGGCTGCCCGCAACTGTGCGCCTTCTGCCACGCGGGATACACGAAGCGCCCGCTGGCCTGGCGTTCGCCGCAGCGCATTCTCGAGATTGCCGAAGACGCCTGGCGCGCCACTGGGCACCACGAAATCGGCCTGTTGTCGTTATCTACGGCGGATTACCCGAAGTTACGCGAACTGGCCGAGTCGCTCAACTCGCGCTTCGCCGAGCGCATGGTCAACCTGAGCTTCCCCTCGTTGCGCATCGACCGCATGCTCGCCAACATTCCCTGGCTGGGCATCTCGGTCCGCAAGGGCAGCATCACGATTGCAGTCGAGGCGGCACGCGACGACATGCGCCGCGCGATTCGCAAAAAAGTCACCGATGGCGACCTGCTGGACGGCGTGCGCGAGGTCTACAAGGCCGGCTGGAACAAGCTCAAGCTCTATTTCATGGCCGGCTTTCCCGGCGAGCGGCCGGACGACATCGACG
>JAGPEO010000235.1 GCA_018056925.1 Phycisphaerae bacterium | reverse complement strand
CCGCCCAGCGCGACGACATTGAGCGCCACCGAGCCGGCCCCGCCCACGCGGTCCTGCCGCTCGATCACGCGCAGCACGGGCACGGGCGCTTCCGGGCTGATGCGCTCGGCATCGCCGAAAACGTAGCGGTCAAGCATAAAGTCGCCGACCAGTAGCACGCGCGACGACGTGAACCGCTCAATCAGGCTGATCTGACTCGTAGCGCTCATTCATCGGCTTCCGGCCGGAGCAACCGTGTTCTCCAGTGCTAGACGACCCGCAACGCGGCCGCGTCACGCGCACTGCTCTAGTTGCGGGCAATCAAGGCTATACCGCGGCGCAGACGCGCTTGGCGGCATCCGTCAAATCCGCGGCCGGCACAAGCTGCGGAATGTTGGCCGCCTTGAGCATCTCGCGGGCCTTATCCACGTTCGTGCCTTCCAGCCGCACGACCACCGGCACGTTGAAGCCCACTTCGCGCGCGGCCTTGATCAGCGCGTCGGCGATCACGTCGCACTTGGCGATGCCGCCGAAGATGTTCACCAGGATCGCCTTGACCTTCGGGTCCTCCAGGATGATGCGGAACGCCTCGACCGCCGCTTCGGGCGTGACGCTGCCGCCCACGTCCAGGAAGTTGGCCGGCTCGCCGCCGTGGAGCTTGATGATGTCCATGGTGGCCATCGCCAGGCCGGCTCCGTTGACCACGCAGCCGATGTTACCTTCCAGGGCGATGTAAGTCAGATTGGCCTCGTTCGCCCGCAGCTCGGCCGGGTTTTCCTCCGAAGCGTCGAACAGGGCGGCGATGTCCTCGTGCCGCAGCAGGGCGTTGTCGTCGAAGTTGAACTTGGCGTCGATGGCCATGACCTCGCCGTCGATCGTCTGGACGAGCGGGTTAATTTCGGCCAGCGAGCAGTCCTTTTCGAGGAAAAGGCGGGCCAGCTTCATCATGATGTCCGCGACCACCTTGGCCCGCAGGCCGGTGAAGCCGATCGCCGCCGCCAGGGCGTTGGCCTGGAACTGCTGGAAGCCAAGGTGCGGGTGGAACCAGGCCTTTTTGATGGCGTCCGGGTTGCGGGCCGCGACTTCCTCGATCTCCACGCCGCCTTCGGCGCTGGCCATCATGACCGGCACGCGGCGGGCGCGATCCACCACCACGCCCAGGTAATACTCCTTGGCGATGTCGACCGCCTTGGCCAGCAGAATCTTGCGCACGCGGACGCCCTGCGGCCCGGTCTGCTTTGAAACCATTGGCTCGGCGAACATCCGCCGGGCGTGGCAGACCGCCTCACGCGCCGAGCGCACGAGCTGCACGTAGCCGGCCTTGCCGCGGCCGCCGGCGTGCACCTGGGCCTTAACCACCGCCGTTTCGGCGACCAGACGGCGGAAGGCCTCCGCGGCCTGCTCGGCGGTGGTGATAACTTCGGACGCAGGAACGGGAATGCCCGCCTCGCGCAGCAGCGCTCGGGCCTGATATTCGTGAACTTTCATGCAACTTTACTCCGTCGCCTCTACGGGCGGAAACCTTTTCAGGCGGGGAGTCTACCCAGTCAGGGCAGACCGGGCCAGTGCGAAACCGGCGCGCTGCAGGCCAAAGCACAAAGGTCGCGTCGGCCCCCCCCGTGGCCGACGCAGCGTGCCAAACGGCCACCACATTGTCGGCGAAGGCCTCGTCGTTAGGCGGTCGGGTTGGACGCCGGCTGGGCGCGTGCATAGGCCATCCGCCTGGCGATGCGCTTGGAGGGATACGCTGCCATCGGCAACAGTAGGGGCGCCAGCAACAGGTGCCCGATGCCGATTGCAATCGCGATGTTCAGCAAGCTCAGCGATGGCAGGGTGAACGCGCAAAAGAACGTGCGCAGTGCCAGGGGCGCCGTGACGACGGCAAGCACGGCGTACGCGAGCGCGACGCGGGCGGCCTGTCGCCGCCAGGGTTCGCGGATGTCGTCGTCGTGCTCCCTGCGCACTCGCCCGCACTCCGGGCACACGCCCGAGAGGTTCCCGGTAAGGTCATAGCGGCACAGGCACGCCAACCAGAGCAGGGCCAGATATGCCCGGCGGAGCCTGTCTCTAGTCGGTTGTAACATCATCAAGCGGGCACCCTCATTCGCAGCGACACGCAGTGGCTGCCCGTGCCGCACTATAGCCGTAATCGCTGCGGATATGTGCGCGCCGGCGGCGGACTGAGAGCACGCAAACAAATACAAAACCGGCTGCCGCAGGTTCATAGCCCGCGTCAGCCGGTTTTAACCGTGCCCTGCGACGGCTCGCAGTACGCAGGACACTGTGAGGCCGGCCTGGCGACTCGGGTCAACCGCGAAAAACGCGCGGCGAAGCGCCCGGCCGGTTTGCAGACCGCTCCTTCTGCTGTCTGCCTCAGCCTCCGACTAACAGCGACACAAAGGGATCTATGTCAAACACGTTCACGGCGCCGTCTCCGTTGATGTCGGCGCTGCCTGGATCGCAACCCGGATGCGCCGCGCGGTACTTGCCCATATCCGTCAGGGCCAGCACAAACGAGTCAATGTCGAACACGTTTACCGCCGAATCGCAGTTCACGTCACCGCTCGTGGTCACCACCATCGCAGTCACCGACAGCAGACGGGTCGCCGCCGGCTGCCCCACCAGCGCCGCCTGCGCCGCGTCGTACAGCACAACGGTTTCGCCCGAGTCGTTGTAGTCCCCGTCGCCGTTGTTGTCGCTGAGCCGCTTGACGCGATCAAACAGCATGTCGAGCACCAGCAATGAGCCGTCCGGCAGGAAGAAGTACTCGCGTCCGTGATCCTGCTCCGGCGCGTGCGTTCCGGACAGCTCGTGCCACAGCTCGCGCACCTCGTTTGGCTTATCGATGATGCCGTTGCCATCCCGATCCTTGATCGCCAGAAGCACGTCCGTCGCGATGCCGTAGTACCCGAACAGCACGATTTCGTCCGTGAAGTAGTTGTACGCCAACGGCCCGCCGTAGAGCCACGCGATCCAGTATCCCGTCAGGCTCAACAGCATGTCGTCCGTCAGGTACTCAGTCACCTCGCGTGTGACCGGATCGATGCGCTTGACGCGCAGCGTTTCGCCCGAGGGCGTATCGCTGAAGTACGCGTAGCCGGCGTTGTCGAATTCCAGGTCATTTGCGCTGACGGCCGAAATTCCACCCGGCGAAAGCTCCACCCAAAGCTCAACCTCGTCCGCGTCATTCACATCGCCGTCCCCATTGAGGTCCTCAAGCCTGTAGATCGCGTCCGGATTCGCAGAACCGCCAAAGCTCGACTCGAACAGGTAAAACGCGCCGTCCGGCCCGGCAATCAGCGCCACCGGCATCTCCAGCATCCGGCCCCCGGGCAAGCCGCCGCCGAACCACACCGTAGCCTCGCCAGCGTCAAAGAAATCATGGTCGCCATTGAGGTCCCGCAGCCTAACTATGTTGGGTGGCGCATAGTTATCGGTCACAAGCAGGTCGTCCGGGCCGAGCGCCACCATGCCCTGGCTATTGCCGACGCCCGTCCCCGCCGGGTACTGGTCGTACGCGAGTACCACCTCGCCAGGGTCGCGCGTGTCCCAGTCATGGTTCATATCCTGGATCCGCAGTACCGCTTTCAGATCCTGGTCAAAAACGTAGACGATCAGGTCATCTGCCATGCCTTGGCCGGCCCCTGCGCTGAGCATGACGGCCAGCGCGGCCAGCGCCCACTTCTCCTTCATTTCCATTCCTCCAGATGTCAACTAACTCGTTGGCAGGATGCGACTTCCGCCTCCAGGCGGCCGCCACGCGGCATCCAACTCCGCTTACGCATAGCAGAGTCGACTTATAACATACCACAACTCTGGAGCTGTGTCAAGAATGCTCTCAGAGCATTCTTAGAGATATCCGGGCTCGTTCTGTTGACACGCCCGCCTCATTTCAGTTTAATGGACTGATGGCAATGCTGAACGCGCAACCGCCCCAGACCACAACGGATGCCTTACGTCCCGATATCGGTGCCCTGGCACGCCGCATTCGACGCCTGGGAACCGAACTGCATTCCGCCGTTCGGGCCGTAACTCAGCAGGTGGCGACAACCTCCCGCAAACCACATGAGCTTGCTCGATCGCTCCGGATTCACCGCACGCTGGCCAGCCGCCTGCTGAATGCCGTCCGAACCGACGACCCCCTCGCCGCAATCAGCCGCATGCCGCGCAGCGAGGGCTTGCGAATGTTCCTCACGGCCGCCAAGTCTTCCGCTTCGCGCGACGCGATCGAGCAGGCCGAGACTGCCCTGCGGAATTTCGAACACCTGGTCGATGGCGAGTTGGGCGGCTGGGACGGCTTCGACGCCGTCATCACCGAATGGCTGCCCGATGCGCGCGAGAAATTCGAGCTGGCCAATAAGCAGGCCGCCTTCAAGGGCATGGCCAACTTGCTGGGCGTGCGCGCCGACGTTCAGCTCGTTACCTCCATTTACTACCCTGACGCTGATGGGCAATCCTGCGATATCGCGGTGATCGAGGGCATGGCGGGTTTGCGGCGGCTGCGGCCGAGTGCCCGCATTCCCTTCGCGATGACGGCGCCTATTCCCGGGGCGCCCAGGCCGCTGGCCTATGTACTCGAAGGGCTCACGCACGCCGAGCCCGGCCCGGACTACCCCCTGCTCGATGAGTTCTGTTCCAAACCCATTCCACGGTTTCACGCGGTGCGCGCGGGAAAGATCACGAATTACTTCCTCGCCGGGAACGAGGTGGGAGAGAATTCCGCGGTGGACGTCTACGCCGCCAGCGTCATCCGGCACGCACGTCCCATCTACGCGGACGCGGCCGCTCCGGGCTGGCGCCCCTCCGCCGCCGCGGGGCCGAATGTCCCGGCCAAAGTTCTGCTGCTCAACTTCCTGGTGCATGAAGACATCTGGCCTGAGAGTGACGTGGAACTGCGCGTCTATGACACGCACGTCAACGGCTTGGCGGACGCCAACGACCCGGCGCGCGATATCGATCGGCTCGAATTGCAGGAATCGGTGCAAGTCCTGGGCAAGGGCGCCGCGCGTTTCCGCGCCACCGAGGTGGGTCGGCACGTCGAAATGGTCCAGTACGTCTGCGACCAGCTCAACTGGGACAGCAACCGCCTGCGCGGCTATCGTCTGCGCGTGCAGTACCCGCTATATAACGCACAGTACTGCCTGGTCTTTGACCCTCTGCCGCCGCGTCCGCAGTAAACGCAGCCCGCAGCGCGGCGACCGATTACAATCGGCCCTGGCGCCCGCGGTTCTGGGTCGCCAACTGCGAAAGTCGGGCTGGTGGGTCTGCCGTCACACGCGCCAAAAGCCTCCCGGCAGAAATCGTGTGCCGCAGTTTTCGCAACGTCGCCATAGTGCAACTACCGGAAAGGCAAGGACAACAAGAGCGACGGCATTGATGAGGCTCGAACAAGGTTCGCCGGGCAACGCACGACGCATGATGCGCCGTGTACAGATGCGCGATGACCTTGCCGCTTGACACGCCGATGCCGAAGGTCTCGGTTGCCAGAGGCAGCGAACTGGCATCATACGCGAATGTCCGCGTACCGGCGGCGTCGGTCACCTGGTACAGCCGTCCGTCCCAGGCGATCCTGGTTGATTGTGACATTTGGCGGCGCACCGCGGTAGTCAATACTCGTCAACCGCCGCGGGCGGAAGGACGGTGGGGCTGCGGCCCCGGTCGATGGACACGCACCCGTGGGAATGTGGGAAAGTGGGAACGTGGGAAAGTGGGAATGTGGCTGCGGCGGCAGAGCGCGGCAGGACCGATAGGGTGGATAGGATGGATAGCCGCGCCCGGGGAACCGGTTGCCCTCGCTGGCGCTTCGGGCTCGGATCAGGTCGGGGCGCGAACGGGGAGGTGCGCTGGGTGTTCGACGTCGGCCACGGGGGCCGACGTTACGGGAGGGCTCGGATCGTTGTAGACACCGAGCCGCGACTGTTGACCGTCTACTGGGCAGCTTCCCGCGGTGGCACATCCAAGCGATCGATCAGCGTGGTTAATTCTGCGTCTTCCGATGGACTGGCATAAACGATAAGTGTCTGTGACGCAGGATCGCCCGCGAAGCGGATACCACGAGACGAACCGAGGGCCGACGTGAGTACGGACGCCAAACGGATGGCATCGGCGTGCTTGAGCGGGTGGAGAACCAGGCGGCGTGCGTTTGCCGGCGGCTTCGCGCGCGCCGCCTCGGCCAACGTGTCCATATCGCACACTGTCTGTCGTACGGACGCGACCCTGTCCTGCGTCCCGGCCAGCCAAAGCGTGTTCGTCTCGTGGTCTGCGATGAA
>JAGPEO010000234.1 GCA_018056925.1 Phycisphaerae bacterium | reverse complement strand
TGGACTCTGCGACGGCCGCCGGACGCCGGACCGAACCCGTGGTTTGCGACCGGGCTCGAGTGGCAAACCAGTTCGCCGCCGCCCAAGCACAACTTCGTGGCCGCGCCGCAGGTTGGCGAACCGTACGACTACGCCGAAATGCCGCGCGATATCCCGTGGAGCTGACCAAAGTGGAAACGCCGGTCGAAATGCAGTTCGACGATCCCGCCCAGCAACGGGAGGCGTCCGCGCTGGGAATGTGGGCGTTCCTGGCCAGTGAAGTGCTCTTCTTCGGCGGCGTGTTCACCGGCTACTCAATCTATCGTTGGAAGTATCCGCAGGCCTTCGCCGAGGCCAGCCACCACTTGTACGAGTGGATCGGAGCCGTAAATACGGCCATTCTGCTGACCAGCAGCCTGTTCATCGCATTGGCCGTGCAGGCTCTGCACACTGAACGCCCGCGGCGCGCCTGGCGCCTGATAATTGCGACGCTCATCTGCGGCTTGGCGTTTCTGAGTCTCAAGGCGGTTGAATACTGGATGGACTACCAGGAAGGACTTGTGCCCGGTGTGCGGTTCGACGCCTCGAAGTTTGCAGAACCCGGCCCGGCGACGCTGTTCTTCACCTTTTATTTCAGCATGACCGGCCTGCACGCGGCGCACGTAATCTCGGGCCTGCTGGTGCTGACCGTCATCGGCGTAACGCTGCGACGCGCCGCCGATCCCGGCAAATACGCCAATTCGCTGGAGAACGGCGCCTTGTTCTGGCACCTGGTCGACATCATCTGGATCTTCCTCTTCCCCTTGCTCTACCTTATCGGAGGGCCGAAATGACCGGCGGGCCGCGCACTGCAACCCTCTATTGGACGGCCGTGACGCTGGGCCTGCTGCTGGGCGGCACCGTCGTCGCCACCGAGTTCCTGGGCCGGGCCGGCCCAACCGTGAATCTGGTCATCGCGGCGGTGAAGGCCGCACTCGTGGCCGTGGTTTTCATGCACCTGCGCTGGAGCAGCCCGCTGCAGCGGCTCTTCGCGGGGGCGGCGTTCTTCTGGCTGGCCCTCCTGTTTGCGCTGACGTTCGCGGACTACCTGACGCGCCGGGCGTGAGCCGCATTAGCCCTGCGCTTAACGGTCGCACGGCATGAGCGCGGCCGGTGATTCTGACCGCAGGCAGGCGGGGCTTGCAGGCCGCGCAGCGCCGCGAGTGAGAACTCGACCACATGCTCGATAAGCTCGTCGGGCGTCGCCTCCGGCGCGGCGGGGAACATGCGCTGTACCAGATGACCGTGATAAACGTGGAAGACAGCGCGAGCCACCACACCGGCCGCAGCCAGCGTGAGTTGCTGGAAGGACAAGTCCGGCCGGATTTCCCCCATGGTTTGTGACAAGCGGTGTGCAGTGGGGCGCACCAGGTCGTCCATCAAATCAAGGACCGGAGTGGGCTGAAAAAGTTCACGGCCCAGCACGCGCGTTTGCCACTTGGGACGGCTCGGGTCGAGGGCGGATTTGAGCATGGCCGTAATCAGTTCGCGGAAACGGCCCTCCGGGGTCTTTGCGGTAAGCGGCCGGCTCATGGCCGCCACGATGCCCTCGTGCGCCCGGCGCAGCACCTGCGCGTAGAGCTCGAACTTATCATGAAAGTGATAATTCACGGATGCGACGTTGGCGCCGGCCCGCTGCGTGATATCGCGGATTGAGGTACCGTGCAGGCCCTTTTCGGCGAAGATCTCGCCGGCCGCTTCGATTAGCTTTTCGCGTGTCACGGGGGCCTTAAGCCGACGCGGTCGGTGCATGGCACTCACCTCGAAATTGGGCGCAGTCGCCAGCGCTACACGGCCAGAATAATCCCGCCGCCCGGCGCTGTCAAACGCGCGTTTTAAACAACCATTTGACAGGCGGCCGGGGCATCCCTTAACATGCCCCCCAAGTAATTGCGCAGCCCAAACGGGAATGGAACCGCGGATTTGGGCCAGGCCTGGCTCAGAAGGTACAAGATGACAATCCGAAATCGACGCCCGCTCGGCGGGCGCATGTCGCGGCTGGTGCGCGGCAGCTTGTTCCTCGCGGCGCCGGCTGCCTTGGCGGCCTTGATCGGCTGCAACAGCAGCCCGCAGCCGCGGCCGCAAACTGAGGCTCCGCCGCCGGAGGTGGCGGTCGTTACGCTCGAGGCACAGCCGGTGTCGCTGACGACGGAGTTGCCTGGGCGAACGAGCGCCTACCGCATCGCCGAAGTGCGGCCGCGCGTGGGCGGGATCATTGAAAAGCGGTTATTCGCGGAAGGCACTGACGTCGAAGCCGGCCAGCAGCTTTATCAGATTGACTCGCGCCGCTTCGTGGCCCAGTTGGATCACGCGGATGCGAACGTCAAGCGCGCGCGGGCCGAGTTAGCCCGGGCCGATTACGAGCTGCAACGTCTCACCAAACTCCGGCAGAGCGATGCCGCCGCGGACAAGGAATACCAGGACGCCCTCTTCGCCCAGCAAGCAGCCGAAGCCGCGTTGGACCTGGCTCTTTCCGAACAGCGGCTGGCGGCGTTGAACCTGGAATGGACGGTGGTGGTGGCGCCGATTTCCGGACGCATCGGCTATTCGTCGGTGACTGAGGGGGCGCTGGTCACGGCCGAGCAGCCCACGCCTCTGACCACGATCCAGCAGATCGACGAAATCTACGTGGACGTCACGCAATCATCGGCCGACCTGCTGCGCCTCAGACGCCAATGGGAAACAGGCGCGATCAGCAGCGGCGACGGAATCGTGCGGCTGTTGCTGGAGGACGGGACGCCGTATCCGCTGGACGGCAAGCTGCAGTTCCGCGACATCACGGTGGACCCAACGACCGGGTCGTACACACTGCGCATCGTGTTCCCCAATCCGGACCATCTGCTACTGCCGGGAATGTTCGTGCGGGCGGTCGTGCACGAGGGCACGGCCCCGCAGGCGCTCCTGGTGCCCCAACAGGGCGTAAGCCGCAATCCCAAGGGCGAGCCGGTGGCGCTGCTCGTGGATGAAGCCAATAAGGTTCAGCAGCGGAAACTGACGCTGAACCGGCCTATAGGCAACCGCTGGCTGATTTCGGCGGGTTTGTCGCCCGGGGATCGCCTGATCGTCGAAGGCGCGCTGCGTGTGCGCCCAGGTGACCTGGTGAAGGCCGTTCCGTTTGAGGAGGGCAAACAGAAGGTGGCCGTGGGCGAGGCAAAGAACGTTACGGGCGGCTCGGAATAGCGGAGCACTCCGGTGTTATCGAATTTCTTCCTTGACCGCCCGGTTTTCGCCTGGGTCATCGCCATCATCATGATGCTCGCGGGCGGCCTGGCGATTTACAATTTGCCGGTCTCGCAGTATCCGCCGATCGCGCCGCCCTCCATCGCCATCGACGCGTTCTATCCGGGGGCCGCGGCCGAAACCGTCGAGAACAGCGTAGTCCAGATCATCGAACAGAAGATGACGGGCTTCGACAAGCTGCTGTACATGACGGCCATCAGCGAGGCCTCGGGCGGCGGGCGGATCGAGCTCACCTTTGCGCCGGGCACTGATCCGGATCTGGCGTGGGCCCAGGTTCAGAACAAGCTCCAGCTCGCGATGGCGAGTCTGCCCGACGTGGTGCAGCGCCAGGGCGTGAAGGTCAGTAAATCCACGCGCAACTGGCTGCTCATCGTAGGACTGGTTTCCAACGATGACAGCGTGGATGACATTGACCTGCGCGACTATGCGGCGGCCAATATCGAGAAGGTCCTGGCGCGCGTGCCCGGCGTGGGCGAAGTTGAGGTGTTCGGATCGCAGTATGCCATGCGCATCTGGCTAAATCCGGACAAGCTGACAAATTACAAACTGACGATCGATGACGTGATCGCCGCCTTGCGGGCTTACAACGTGGAGATTTCCGCGGGCCAGTTCGGCGCGGCGCCGGCTGTCGAAGGGCAGCGCTTGAACGCCTCGATCATCGTTCAGAACCTGCTCAAGACACCGGAGGAGTTCGCTGAGGTTCCCCTGCGCACCAATCCTGACGGCTCCGTGGTGCGCGTGCGGGACGTGGGGCGCACGGAACTGGGCACCGAGCGCTACGAGATCAACGCGCTGTACAACGGACGCCCGTGCGCCGCGCTGGCGGTACGGCAGGCCGCCGGGGCGAACGCGCTGGAGACGGCCCGGGCCATCAAGGCCACAATGGCCGAGCTGTCCAAGTACTTCCCGGCGGGTATGGAGGTCATTTACCCGTACGACACCACGCCGTTCGTCAGAGTCGCCATCGAAGAGGTGGTGAAGACGTTGCTCGAGGCGATTGTACTGGTCTTCCTGGTGATGTACCTGTTCCTCGGCAACATCCGCGCCACCCTGGTTCCGACCATCGCGGTGCCGGTGGTCATTCTGGGCACCTTCGCCGTGCTGGGGGCGCTGGGCTACTCCATAAACATGCTGACCATGTTCGCCATGGTGCTGGCCATTGGCTTGCTCGTGGACGATGCCATCGTGGTGGTCGAGAACGTGGAGCGCGTCATGCACGAGGAAGGGCTGCCGCCGCGCGAGGCCACGCGCAAGTCCATGCGCGAAATCACCAGCGCGCTGGTCGGCATCGGCACGGTGCTGGCGGCCGTGTTCGGGCCCATGGCCTTCTTCGGAGGCTCGACGGGCGTGATCTACCGCCAGTTCTCGGCAACTATCATCGCAGCCATGCTGCTCTCGGTCGTCGTGGCCCTCATTCTCAGTCCGGTGTTGTGCGCAGCGCTGCTCAAGCCCGTGGCCAAGGGGCACTTGCCGGCGGAATCCGGTGTCGTCCTATTCCGCCCGTTCTTCCGCGTTTTTGACGGGGCCTTCTTCTGGGTCAGAGACAAGTACCAGGCCATGGTGGGCCGAATCCTGGCGCGGAAGATCCGCTACTTGTTGGTGTATGTGGTGCTGGTCGCCGCGCTTGGATATCTGTTCCAGCGTATGCCCACTTCGTACCTGCCGGAAGAAGATCAGGGCATGATGTTCGTGCAAGCCATGCTGCCCGTCGGTTCGACACTGGAGCAAACCGAGGCGGTCATGAACGATGTGCGCAAGTACTTCGAGGAACACGAGACCGAAGCGGTTGCCTCCTGCATGACGATTTCCGGCCGCGCTTTCTCCGGCGGGGGTCAAAACGTCGGGATGGCCTTCATTAGACTGCAGGACTGGGAACTGCGTCAGCGGCCGGACTTGAAAGTTAAGGCCGTAATCGGGCGCGCGATGCAGGCTTTCTCGCGAATCCGCAACGCACAAGTGTATGCGTTCGCACCGCCGGCCGTGGTCGAGCTAGGCACGGCCAGCGGGTTCGATTTCCAACTGCAGGACCGGGGCGGACTGGGGCACGAGGCCTTGATGGCGGCGCGCAACCAATTGCTGAGCATGGCCGCTCAGGATCCGCGGCTGATCCGCGTGCGCCCGAACGGTCTCGAGGATGTGCCGCAGTATCGCATTGACGTGGACTGGGAGAGGGCCGGTGCGTTGGGGGTGGCGATTGGGGCCATCCACGACACGATCGCCGGCGCGTTCGGCAGCGCCTACGTCAACGATTTCATCCAGGGCGGGCGAGTCAAGCGCGTCTTCGTGCAGGCCGATGCGCCGTACCGCATGCTGCCCACTGATCTGGAACGCTTGTATGTGCGCAACCAGGCCGGATTGATGACGCCTTTCGCCGCGTTCGCATCGGGGCGCTGGAGTTACGGCTCGCCGCGCCTGGAACGCTATAACGCGTTTCCATCGATGAATATCTTGGGTGAAGCGGCGCCGGGCAGGAGTTCCGGCGAAGCAATGCAAGCGATGGAGGAGATCGTCGGGCGTTTGCCGCAGGGCATAGGCCACGACTGGAGTGGGGTATCGTACCAGGAGCGCATGGCTAAATCACAGACGGGTCTGCTCTACGCATTCTCGATGATCGTGATATTCCTTTGCCTGGCGGCGCTATACGAGAGCTGGACCGTACCGATTTCGATCATGCTGGTTCTGCCGCTGGGCCTGATTGGCGGCGTTCTGGCCTCTTCCTGGCGCGGGCTGCCGAACGACGTGTATTTCCAGATCGGGCTGCTGACCGTACTGGGGCTGACGACGAAGAACGCGATTCTGATCGTTCAGTTCGCGCTGCTCAAAGTCGAGCAGGGCGCGGACCTAATCCAGGCCACGCTCGAGGGGGCGAAGTTGCGCTTCCGGCCGATTGTCATGACCTCGCTGGCATTCGGCTTTGGCGTGCTTCCTTTGGCATTGGCGACTGGCGCGGGAGCCGGCGCCCAGGCGGCCATCGGCACCAGCGTGCTGGGCG
>JAGPEO010000233.1 GCA_018056925.1 Phycisphaerae bacterium | reverse complement strand
GGGGAGTGCGTCAACGCCTGCTCGGATCGCCGCCAGCGCCGCGCCATGTTGCTGAAGGCCATCGTCCACAACATCCTGATTCTCTTGCTCATACGACCTTTTCTACAGAGCAGGACGCAGCTAGTTTTTGCGCCGATGCGGTTCCCTTCGCTGATAGCTCATAGCTGCGAGCTTTCTTTATCACCCTATCACCTTATCACTTTATCACTCAAGCAGCGTCTCCCCGCCATTGGCCAGCAAACGCCAACAATCCGCGCCCTCCGGCTCATAGCTGATAGCTGGAAGCTGACGGCTTCATAGAATCTCTAGCATAACCGCGCCGCGCGCAGAAAGGCACCCACTATGCCGCATTCGAAATGTCCCCCCCTGCTCACCTGTCAACTATCATCCGTCTCCGCGCAGCGGCGTCACCTGTTCACCTCTCACCTATCACCTCTCTCCGCGCAGCGGCGCCTCAGGTTATCAAAACCGAGTGCACAAAAACCATGAGTATCTGATCATCTGCCCCCTATGCTCGCAGCTACAAGCCTTTTTATCAGACCGCTTGAGCACCTGGGGCAGCACCGCGCGCCGTCTCTGTCCCCCTCTCCTGTTCACCTTTCACCTCTCTCCTGGTCTCGCGCAGCGCGTTATCGGCACTTTGCCAAATCCGAGCGCGCATACCTTGGCAATCTGGCAAACTGCCCATGGCGCCATCCAAACGCGGTTGTTATCGGGCAAACGGGCCCACACTTGGCAAACTGGCAAACTGGTCATCCCGCGAAAGCACGGCCGCTTTTATCAGATTCGCGCGATCCAGCGCGACAAACGGCATTTTTGTATGACCTCA
The DNA here is from genome assembly GCA_018056925.1 of Phycisphaerae bacterium. Lineage (GTDB taxonomy): Bacteria > Planctomycetota > Phycisphaerae > UBA1845 > Fen-1342 > JAAYXS01. The sequence goes on along the minus strand of JAGPEO010000233.1, from coordinate 5,458 downwards.
AACTCGCACCTCGCGCCCGTACCTGTCCACTCCGTCTGGCAAACCAGCCCGCCGCACCGCACCGGACCGCTCGCCCGCAGCCTCGCCCGTCCCACCCTTTTCCGCTCTATAATGAAGCGGTTCGGGCGCCGGCCGGTGTTCCTCGCGCCCGCTGAACGCGCCGCCGGTTTATGGCCCGCGGCGCTTTGCTCTTCGGAGATTTGCTCTTCAGAGACTTGCTCATCCGAGGTTGTTTTTCAAAGGTTTTGCTCTTCAAAGTTTGCTCTTCAGAGAAAGGGTCGCCGATGGATCTTTCCACCACTTACATGGGCCTGAAGCTGAAAAACCCGCTGGTCGCCGGGGCCGGGCCGCTTACCGCCGACATCGACTTCATTCGCCGGCTGGAGGACTCCGGCGCCGCGGCCGTCGTGCTGCACTCGCTGTTTGAGGAGCAGATCAAGGGCGAGGCCGAGGAACTCGAGCAGAACCTGACTCAGGGCACCGAGCTGTACGCCGAGCACCTTTCCTTCTTCCCCAGCGTCGGCGAATACCGGCTGGGCCCGGAGGAGTACCTGGACCACATCCGCAAGGCGAAAAAGGCGGTGGACATCCCGGTAATCGCCAGCCTGAACGGCGCGACGGTCGGCGGCTGGACCGACTACGCCAAGCAAATTGAGGCGGCCGGCGCCGATGCGCTGGAATTGAACGTCTATTTCGTGGCGGCCAACCCGAGCCTTTCGGGGCGCGCGGTTGAAGCCCTGTATGAGGACATCCTCAAAGCCGTGAAAAAGGCGGTCCACATCCCGGTGGCCATGAAGCTGAGCCCGTTCTTCAGCAGCATGGCCGCGACCGCGGTGCACCTGGACGCCGCCGGGGCTGACGGCCTGGTGCTCTTCAACCGCTTCTATCAGCCGGACATCGACCTGGAGAAGCTCGAAGTAGTGCCCGACCTGGTGCTCAGCTCACCATGGGAGCTGCGTCTGCCGCTGCGCTGGATCGCGATTATGTACGGTCACGTGGAAGCGAGCCTGGCGGCGACCAGCGGCATCGCCAGCGGGCAGGACGTGCTGAAGGCGGTGATGGCGGGGGCCGACGTGGCGCAAGTCGTGTCGGTGCTGCTGGTGCGCGGCGTGGGCGAGTTGTCGGTCATGCTGGAGAGCATGCAGTCCTGGATGCGCGAGCATGAATACGAGTCGATCGCGCAAATGAAGGGCAGCATGAGCCAGAAAGCGTGCCCCGAGCCCGCCGCCTTCGAGCGCGCCAATTACATGAAAACGCTGCATAGCTATCGCTAAGGCGGCAAACCCTGCATAGCTATTGCTGACACGGCAAAGCCCTGCATAGCTACCCTTGCGTAGCTATCGCTGAGGGCGCAAAACTTTGCATAGCTATCGCTGAGCCGGTCACACTAAGGTGGCCACTCTCAGTCGCTCTGAGGCGGTCACCACTCTGAGGGCCGTCATGAAATTCGGTTGAGTCGCCCCCGCGGTTCCACTCACCGCCCCGCCACGTGCGCTACCTGGGCCACCATCCCGACCAGCTCGTTGGCCTGCACCGGCTTGGTTACGTGGCCGTTGAAACCTGCCTCCAGCGAGCGGTCGCGGTCTTCGGGCCGGGCGTAGGCGGTCAGCGCCAGGGCCGGCATTCTTCCGCCGCGCTCGGCCGGCAGGGCGCGCACCTGTCGAATTACGCTATATCCGTCCTCACCCGGCATGCCAATGTCGCAGATCAGCAGATCGGGCGGCTCGCTGCGCACGCGCTCGAGCGCTTCGCTGCCCGACTTGGCCGTCACAACCGACGCGTCATACTCCTCCAGGACGCGCCGCACCAGGTCGCGCGCGTCCGGCTCATCGTCCACTACCAGCACTCGAACCCCGCGCAGCGAGGACACCGAGGCCTTCGGCGGCACCGGCCGCAGCGACCGGCCGTCGCCCCACCGACCGCGTACGGCCAAGGCGGGCACCTCCACCGTGAAGGTGGCCCCCTGCCCCTCGCCCGGGCTCTCCACCGCCACCCTTCCGCCGTGCAGCTCAACCAGGTTGCGCACGATCGCCAGCCCCAACCCCAACCCGCCGTGCCTGCGCGTGGTCGAAGCGTCCCCTTGCCGAAACCGCTCGAACACGAACGGCAGCATTTCAGGCCGGATGCCCTGACCCGTGTCGCGTACCTGCAGAACAATGTTCGAGCCGACGCGCTTGAGACTCACCCAGACCCGCCCGCCCTTGTCTGTGAACTTGATGGCGTTCGAAAGCAGATTCCAGCAAATCTGCTGCAGCCGGGCCGCATCGCCGGCCACCAGCAGCGGATGCCTCTCGATGTCCTGCCTGATTTCGATGTTCTTGGCCTCGGCCGCGGGCCGCAGTATGTCCAGCGCGGCGTAGACCGGCGGCAGCATGTCCGTTTCCTGGACGTTCAACCGCAGCTTGCCGGTCACCATGCGGCTGATGTCGAGCAGGTCGTCGATGATCTGGGCCTGAATGCGGACGTTGCGCTCGATCACCTCGAGGCCTTCGGCCAGCAGCTCCGGCTCCACACTGTGCCGCCGCGCCAGCAACTGCGACCACCCCAGCATGGCCATCATCGGCGTGCGCAGCTCATGCGAAACCGAGGCCACGAACTCATCTTTGAGGCGGCTGGCGCGTTCGGCCTCGGAGCGGGCGGCGCGCTCGCTCTCCAGCAACTGGTCACGCTGCTGCTGAGCCTGCTTGAGATCCTCGACGTCGGTGCACGTGCCGAACCAGCGCGTGACTCGGCCAGCCTGATCGCGAATGGGCCGTCCGCGGGCCTTGAACCAGCGGTACTGCCCGTCGTGGCGGCATGCCCGGTACTCGGCCTCGAATTCGCTTCGGTTATCGACCGCGGCCCGCCACCTTGTGCGAATACCCTCGCGATCCTGCGGATGAATGAAGTTCAGCCAGCCCTCACCCAGCGAGGCTTCGGCCGTAGCGCCGGTGTACTCCAACCACTGGGGACTGACGTAATCGCAGCGTCCATCCGCGCCGCAGGTCCAGACCATGTGGGGCAGCGACGCCACGAGTTGCTCGTAGTACGAGGCGAGATCGCGCAAAGTATCTTCATCGCGCTTGCGGTCAGAGATGTCGCGAAAGTACACGTCCAGGCCGACATCGCTGGGGTAAATATGGGCCTCATACCAGTGCTCCGTCACAACCGACGGACCCTCGCGGTGCACGGCGCGGCGCTCCTGCAACGCTTGCTGCAGGGCTTGATAGAAGGGACCGCCGACCGCCTGCGGGTACTCCTGCCACAAGTTCTTGCCGAGCAGCTCCGCGGCCGGCCGGCCGAAGGCCCGTTCGGCCGCGGCGTTCATCTCCAGGATTTTCCACTCATGATCGACCGCGAAATAGGATTCCGTGATGCTGGCGAGTATGGCGGCCACGCGTGCGGCGTTGCGGCGCGCTTCGTCCTGCGCCCGGTGCATCCGCAGCAGGGAGCGCACGGTCGCAATCAGGACCTGGGGATCGGCCGGCATCGTCAGGTACGCATCCGCGCCGGCTTCCAGGCTGCGGATGCGCTCGCCTCTGTCCGGCGAGCGGGCCGCGACCACGACGGGAACCTCGGCCGTTCCCGGCTCGGCGCGAATGCGCCGGCAGACCTCGCTGCCCTCAAGGGTGCCCAGAGTCCCCGCGATTAGTATCAGGTCAGGCTTGCGCTCAGCCAGCAGCCGGGGCCAGTCTTCGGAGCCGGCCTCGAGCACTTCAAAACCTTCTTCCTGCAGCCAGCCGGTCTTGGTGTGGCGCGCGACGTGGTCATCGTCGATGTTGAAAATCAGTGCCGGCTTGATCGGCTCATCCCTGGCTGTCGGTCCTTGGCTCTTCATGTACACTGTCGCCTGGCTGTATCGCAACACCCGAAAAAGATAGTATCTGGCCATTCAACACACGCCATCTTGTTCTTACTTTCGCGGAGGCATTTCCGGAGGGTTTCACACGAGGGGCGATAACCCCAGATATGTCAGTATTGTCATTTCGCCCGCGAACATGCCGCGCGCCCTGCGCCCATTGCAGCTATCACCGGCGCAAGCTGTCCGGCGCCTAGTGCGTCAGCGCATACAGCACGATGTTTGCCGCCAACCTTCGGGCGTCTTCGGCGCGCAAGCCCCAGCAGCCCTCGAACTCCTGGCCCTCCAGGCCGCAGCCGAGCGCGTAGGGGCTGTAGACCACTGCCAGCCGGCCGTCGATTTCCACACCCCAAAGCTGAGGGGTCTTTAGCTCCGGGTGCATCTTTTGAACGTCGGGGCCGTAGTGGACGGTGGTCACATCGAAGCCGGGCTTGCCGATGAAGATTGGGTGATCGGGCGGCAGCGGTTCAAGCGGCGACTCGGGCCAGAGCTTCTTGCAGGCGGTGCGGAACGAGGTGTCAAACGGCTCGGGTCCGCAGCAATTGTCAACCAGCAGGAACCCGCCGCGCTGCAAGTGTCCCAACAGGGCGGCCCGCTCCGCCTCGGTCAATTCAAAGTCAAAGCGGCCGGCCAGGTAGAGGATGGGGCAGGTGTATAGCGCCGGGTCTGTCAGCCGTATGGCACGGTACTGCGTTATCACATCCAGGTTCGTTTGCCGGCGCAGGAACTCAGCCAGCTCGACCAGCGCACGCGGGAAAGGCCGCCAGTCGCCTTCGTACACGAGTTGGCCCAAGCGCAGCGCGTCGCGCTCGGGCGGCTGGGGCCCGCGGCGCTCGCCCCGCTCGGCTTCGCCGCCGCTCGCGTCCGCTTCGGCGCCGCCGGCCGAAGCTTGGCCATCCGCTTCGCCATTCTCGTCGGGCAAAATGACCGCATGGAGGCGATCTAACAACGGGCGGCGGCCCATCGCATAAGCGGCGATGTTCGTGCCCAGCTTGAACGCGTCCTCGCTCAGCTTCGGAACTTTGGCCTGCTCCCAGAGGCACGACATATCCCGCGGGCTGAAAATGACGCTTGTGCGGCAGGCGACGTCCATGCCCATCAGGCCGTACGGCTCGCAATCGTTGACCACGTGGTAAACGGCGTGCCCGGGCCCCAGCTCGTGCAGCGGAAATTCGGGGAACGTCTCGGCCGCGAACTGCGCGAAGCCGGTGCGGAAGTCCTCGCGGCCACAGCAGGCCTCCGCCAGCAGAGTGCCGCCGTTGGCGACGAAGCGGCGCAGCTTTTCGCGTTGTTCCGCGTTCCAGGCGGGGAACTTGTGGCCCTGCATATAAAGCAGCGGGGCGGCGAGCCAGTCTTCGAGCGGGGCGTCGAAGTGGACCGTCTGCCACGTCAGGGGTTGGCCGAAGCTTTCGCCGATGTAGCCCAGCAGGTTTTCCACGTCATGGCGGTCGGGGTTCCAGGCGTCGTCGTCGGACCATTGCAGCTTTTGAATCAGCACGGGCTTGTGACCCTTGGCCAGGAAGAGCAGCGCAAAACAGGTGTCGACCGTGTCGTGACTCCAGGAGCGGTCTCTTATAAACATCTCCGAGCCCACGAGACCGAGGCTGATCTCGTATGCCG
>JAGPEO010000232.1 GCA_018056925.1 Phycisphaerae bacterium | reverse complement strand
AAACCGGTAAAATTACTGCCGGTCCGCAGCTCGGCTGACGACACACCTAGCGCCGGGGCGTGTTGCTGCAGGAAATTTGCGGCGCTCTCCTGGGGACTGGTTCCAAAGCTCAGCGGCGCCCCGAAGACGCGGTTGACGCGCCGGCCCTCGAATGAAACGCGTGCGTCCGGATTGGCCCGTTGCAGCGCGGCGCGAGCTGCCCTTTCATCGACGCCGCTGAAAGCCAATGGTACAACACAAGACGACATCGTGACTACGAACAGTCTCCAGCGCATGCAAATCTCCTTGGAAATCGCTCTCTCAACGAGGGCGGGATCCGGCAGGCGTTCCGAATTCAGCATAGTGGACTCGCGCGACGAATTCCAGACATAATCGCGCCTCGGCCGGTCAGCCGCCTCCTCCTATCCAGAAGTCGTCTTTTTATGGGTCGCTGTCGGTCGTAGGCCGGCCGCTTAACAGTGTAGAGTGTAGTCCAGAAGTTGCGCGGCGCCGGTTGACCAAATTTCGCCGCCGCGAGGGGCGCTGGTCCCCTCACAGAATCAGCATGGCGTCCCCATAGCTGAAGAACCGGTACCGCTGAGTGATGGCCTCATTGTAGGCTGCGCGGATTTGCTCTGGATTGGCGAACGCCATCACCAGCGCCAGCAATGTGCTTCCAGGCAGATGGAAATTGGTGATGAGCACATCGACGTGCCGGAAGCTATAAGGCGGGTAAATGAATATGTCGGTCCAGCCCTCCTGGCCCGTGCCTTCCAAAGTGCTTAGCGATTCGAGCACCCTTACGGCCGTTGTGCCAACGGCCACGACGCGTCCTCCAGCAGAGCGGACCGCGCGAATGGTTGCGAGTGCCTGACCCTGTATATCAAACCATTCCGAGTGCATCTTGTGCTCGGCAAGGTCTTCGACGTCGATCGGCGCGAACGTCCCCAGGCCGACGTGCAGTGTCACACGCGCCACTCTGATCCCGCGCTGTTCGAGGGTTCGCAGCAACGCCGGCGTGAAGTGCAGCCCCGCGGTCGGTGCGGCCACCGCGCCCGGCCGCTCGGCATACACGGTTTGGTACCTTTCGCGATCTGAGGCATCGGGCGTACCGGTTCGGCCGGCAGAGTCGGGGCGGATGTACGGCGGCAAGGGCGTCTGACCGATGCTCTCCAGCAGCTCCAGCCACGGCACTGCGGGTTCGGGCCGGACGAGCCACTGCCCGCGCGGGCGCCGCTCGATGAGCACCAATTCCACGGCGCGGCCCGCGCATTTCAGCCGTTCGCCGGTAGCCAGGCGGGCGGAGGGCTTCAGCAGGACACTCCAGCCGGCATCGTCCCCGTGCAAGAACAGCCCTTCGATCAGGCCGCCGGTTTGTCGCCGGCAGAAGAACCGGGCGGGGATCACGCGCGTATCGTTCACGACGAGCACATCGCCAGGGTTGAGAAACGCGCATACATCCGAAAACCGCCGGTGCTGCACGCGGCCGGTGCGGCGTTCCAGTACCAGCAGGCGCGAAGCGTCGCGGGGCTCGGCGGGCCGTTGCGCAATTAACTCCGGCGGCAAATCGTATTGAAGGTCCTGGATTCGCATGCCGTTGGCGTAGTACTCTATGGTTAGTTCAAGGTCCGCCGGGCGGAGCGGTTCTCCAATCGCCGGCTCAACCCGGCCTTTACAATAGGCACGCTTGGTGGCCGTCGCCAGCCATTTCGCCCTTGCGGGACGGTGGCCGTGTCCAGGACCAAATGTTGAGGCGTCGCATGGCTGATTGGGGCGAGGCGGAAGTCCGTGGTCGTTGCGGTTGCGGCAGGCGCTATCGCATCCTGCACGCAAAGCCCGACCAGGTCGTGACGTGCCCGAATTGCGGGCGGGGCATTATCGTCACCCGGGCCGATCTCAAGGCGGCCGGCGCCGGCGAGATGCTCATTCCGCTCCAACCCGAACAGGTCGAGGTACGGGAAGCACTGCTGGTGGATGAAGTGGAGTTGCGGCCTGCGCCGGCCGGCAGTGGACCGGGTCTGACGGGCCGGCAGGTGCACACGCACGAAGTGGCGCTGTTGGCCGAAGCGTTGGAGCCGAGCCGCCAAATTGTTCATGGCGCCGGGGCGTATTCGCCCGGTGCGCCACGCAGCCAGCCCGCAGCGGGTGCGCCCGTGCGCCCGGCCGCGTTTCTGCTGGACATGCTGGCGAGTTTTTGGTTTGCCGGGCGGCCGCGAAATGCGCTGGTATTGGCAATTACAGCCCTTGTCTTTACGGTGCCGCTGCTGATTCTGGGCCGACCGGTAATCGGCTACGTCGTGTTCCTCTTGACCGCGTTACTGGAATTTTTGCTGTTTCTCCACGCGCTGCAGTTCTTCTGGCACGTCATGACAGAGACTGCCATGGGCGAGGATGATCTTCCGGTGGTGCCGCGCGGGTGGGACTGGATCGAGGACGCCCTCAAGCCGCTGGGGTGGCTGCTGCTGATCACGCTCTTGTGCAGCGTGCCGGCCATTGCGGCCGGATGGTATGCTCCGCCCGGTCAGTACCGCGAGCCGCTCATTTGGGCGGCAGTGCTGCTTGGCACATTTGTGTGGCCGATCGCGCTGTTGTCAGTCGCCTTGGCCAATGGGCGGGTGCTGCTGCGGCCGGACTTGCTGGTGCGCTCCGTGTGGGGGATCGGGCCGGCCTACATCGCGGCCTGGTTTCTGGTGCTAGCGCTTGTGGCAGCGATCGTGATCTTCGTTGGGGTCGGTCCGGCCGCGATGGGATGGCCGGCGGTAGTGGCGACGGTTTACCCGATTGCCACGGGCGCGATGGTCTTCTACCTGGCGTACGTTCTGTTCCGGACGCTGGGCCTGCTCTTTCGGCATTTCGGCGGGCGCTTGCCCTGGCGAGTCTGAGCTTGACGCCCTGCCTTCCTGGGCTTCCTCAGCCCGACATCGTGGCCAGGTTGAACAGCATGCTGAAGCACACACAGGCTGTCAGTAACGCGGATAGGACCAGAGCCACGATACCGGGCACGTTGTCGCGCCGGCACTGAACCACGCTCGTGATCGACAGGGCGAGTGCGATAACGATAAAAAGCTCCGCTGCGCAGCTCAGGCCGACAATCTCCGTCCGGGATTGTACGCCACGCGCGATTTCTTCCAATTCCTCGAGCTGGCTCCCCGTAGCCTGCCCCGGTTGCGAGGCTGACACCCGCGCTATTTCTTTCAGTGCCGGCCAAGACAGGACGAGCAGTGCCACCATCGATATTCCGGCCAAGGCCAGGCAGATGAGTGCGTATCGGCCGTACTTCCGCCCCGTCTGTTCGCGTGCGTCAAGAGGGCGGGCGGTTTCGGGTGGCGGTGGTGACCAGCCCTCTTCTGCCTGCCCAGATGAGGCCGTGGGGCGGGCGGCGGCAATGGGCTGTTCCTCCAACGAGGAAGCCAGCGGGACCGCCACCACACGGTTGCAATAGGGACAGGCCGCCATTTTCCCGGCGTGCTCATCGTCAACTTCGATCGGCTGCCCACAGCCGCTACAGCGGAATTGAATCGGCATGATGCACTTCCAGAACAACAACCTGGCCAGGCGTTCCTCGCCCGGCCACCGCGCCAACCGTACTGCATGATACCTGCCGGCCCAAAACCGTGCCACGCGGCGGCGGCGAGACCTGGGTGTACACCGTCCGGCCACGGTCGTAGCATGGCATTCTTGACAGAGGCCGGACGCGAGCATCCCGCTATGCCTCCGCTATGTCAGGTTACCAGCGATGGACCAGAACGCACCGGTATTAATCGGCGTTGACGGGGGCGCGAGCGAGGTCAAAGCGCACGCCGTAGCCTGTGATGATTTGAGCCGGCCCAGCGCGTTCGTCCTGCGGCCCGAATCGGCTGCGCGCGTTTACGCACGTGATCCGGGGTTCGCGCCGCTGCCGGTGGCGGAACAAATAGCGCAGCATCGCTCGGGCCGTTGCGACATCTCGCCCGCCGAGCGGCAGCAGGGCGAACTGTGGCTCCAGGCCGCGGCGGACGCCATCTGCGACGTTGCGCGTCAGTGCGGCAGCCGGCGGGCGCTGATTGGGATCGGCATGCCGGGGCTGAAGACGGCCGACGCGCGGGGCATCTGCGTCATCAACAACGGCCCGCGGATTCCGGATTACCTGGATGAACTAGAGCGGCGCCTCGCCGCCGACGGCCTCGAATTGGCGGCTCCGATCGCCGAACTCGGAAGCGACGCGGACTACTGCGGCCTGGGCGAAGAATACGCGGCCGACGGCCTCTTTCGCGACGTGCAGAACGCCTATTACATCGGCTGCGGCACGGGCATCGCGGACGCGTTGAAGCTCGGGGGGCGGCTGGTGCCGTTTGACCAGGCGAAGTCCTGGATTCTCAAATCTTGGCAAATACCCAGCGCCCTGGGACCGACGTTCGAGCAACTCATCTCGGTCGCCGCGCTGAACCGGGTCTACGCCGCGTTGATCGGCGATTCGGGGCCGTCGGCGTATCCGGAGCGGGCTGCCGCGGCCGGAGAACCGCGAGCTTGCATGTGGATGGCGACTGCCGGGCTGGTACTGGCCGAGCTGATTTTCGAACGGCTGTGGACGATCAAGAACGGACGTGCGCAAGCGGCGCATCGCGGCGAGGACTATCTGCAGCTCAATCCGGAACACGAATTCCGCGGGACGGTCTTGCAGCGCGTTGTCATCGGTCAGCGCCTCGGACAGATATGGGCCGATCCAGCCTTTGGAGACATCTTGCGCTGCAAGCTCGAGGTAGCGCTTGCAGCGCGGTTGGTTGAGTGCGGCGATGCGGATCTGATGTCGGCCTGTCTCGTAGCCACGCCGCAATTTCGCATAGTGCCGCCGCACCTACTGAGGCCCTCGCGGTTGCGCGCCGCGCCGGCGCTCGGCGCGGCGGTCGCGGCTCTGCGGGCGTCGGGCGAGTTGGGTAAGGGCACGTGAGGACAGTTGCGCAACCGGGGTTTCTGGCTGCGCGCGGCGCACTTTACAATGCGGCCCGATTGGGGTTTGATGCACGGTAGATTTGCCTCTGGAGAGCCAAAGGAGGAGACCCTGTGATTCGTTCAGCTCTTGTGATCGTGGGAGCGGCCGTCGCATTGTCGCTTACTGCCTGTCAGAAACCGCAGGCCCAGCCGGAAGCTCACGTGGAATTCACCCCCGCTCCCACACTGGACCAGTCGGAACGCACGCCGGTGCAACCGCTGGACGCCTACGTGGCCACGCCGCCGCCGGTTTACAATCCGGAGCCGGCGTACACCCCGCCGCCGGAGCCGGTTATCAAGCCGGCCGACAAGCCGGTGAGGCCCGCGCATCGCGAGCGCGCCCGCACGTACGTGGTAAAGAAGGGCGACACTCTGAGCGAGATTTCGCAAAAGTTCTACAACACGCCTAATCGCTGGAGGCAGATTCTCAAGGCTAACCCCCACGTAAAGAGCCCGAAGAAACTCCAGGTCGGCACGAAGCTGGTCATTCCGTAGCGGTTCGTAATCATCGTCGCCCCGGAAGGGCCGTGCGCCCGCCGCCGGGCACGTGACTACACCCAGCCGCGCTTCAACGGGGCGCGGTTGCCGGTGTATTATTCAAGTCTAATGTACCTGCTGCGCCCCGACAGTCCGGTGCAGTACCTCAAGGGCGTAGGCCCGCAGCGCGCCGCCTGGTTCGAGCAGGCCGGCATCAAGTCCATCACCGATCTGATCGAGTACTTCCCCTTCCGCTACGAGTTCGACACCGGTTTGGTGGACATCGCCGACCTCCAGCCGCGGACCACTGCCACGGTGCGCGGCACGGTCCTGTACACGCACGGCCGCGGGCCATACGGCTCGTACACGGCCGAGATCGACGATGGCACGCAAACCTGCACGCTGCGCTGGTTTCAGAGCAAGTACGTACCGCGCGGGCTGTGCGTCGGAGCGTCGGTCATCGCCAGTGGTGACGTGCAGGAATTCAACGACCGGCTCGAAATCGTTCAGCCGCGCGTGCAGGTATTCCCGCCGAACACGCCGGTCGAAGTCCCGCGGCGCGGCGCTCGAATGGTGGGCGTGTACCGCGCGGCCGGGAAGCTCACCTCGCGCGTGGTGCAGCGGGCGGTCGAGGCGGCGCTTTCCGCGCCGCAGCTTCCGGTGGAAGAGTTCCTGCCCGCGGACCTTTTAAAGAAGCACAATTTCCCAGCGCGCGGCGAAGCGATTCGGCAAATGCACTCGCCGCGGGGCGATGAACAACTGCGCCGGGCGCGCGAGCGACTGGCGTATGAAGAATTTCTGCTGCTGGAACTGGCGATGGCCCTGCGGCGGCAGCGCACGGTCGTGTTGCAGCCCGGACAGAAGCTGCACGTGACGCCCGAAATCGACCGCCGCATTCGCGCCCG
>JAGPEO010000013.1 GCA_018056925.1 Phycisphaerae bacterium | reverse complement strand
TGACATAGCGTAATGTTGTGGCCGGCGGGGGTAGGACCGCCGATGTAGCTCAATGGCAGAGCACGGCTTTCGTAAAGCCGGGGTTGTGGGTTCAACTCCCACCATCGGCTGTTTCCAGCCTGGAGGGCAAAACGAGCGGGGACGTTCTGCGCCCAGATCGCGACACTTGCCCCCTACCGCTCTTGTAGCCGCAATCATGCCCGCGCCTGGCGAGGAGAAACATCGAAGGCAGCGGCTCGCGAACATTTCACGCATTTGGACTTTCGGAGTCGCTTTTTGTCCCAGGTGTCGTACGAGTCATCAACGGCTAACAACACAAATCGCGATTAGTACGGTCGCGATCGCAAGCATTGCAACGGCTCCCCCGTCGGCTGCCAGTCGTTCCCTCACTGGTCATTTAGCGCTGGCACGCTCGATTCACGTTTGAGGCGTTTGGGACTGTGATGAGCCATCCACGATAACCTCGGCAAGCGCTGTAAGCGTTCGGCTTGTGCGGCGCTAGAGTTGATGCAGATTGGATAGGAGAGCAGGCGTGAGCACACCTTCCCACTTTCCCACGTTCCCACTTTTCCACACGTGCATCTCGGAAGCAGTGCTGCTAGCGCGCCTCAATTCGCTTGCTCAAGATCCTGCAGGTCGCGCAAGATAGCGTCGCGGCACTTCTCCGGCGTTACGCCCAACATCGCCAGCGCCTTTTGGGCGATGGTGCCCGTTTCTCGCAGCAACGCCAGCAGCAGATGCTCGCTGCCGATCAGTTTGGCCTGGAGCTGATTCGCTTCTTCGATCGCCGATTCGATTACCTTGCGATAGTGCGGCGAGCCTGGCAGCCGTCCGAAAACCCAGGTGTCTTCCTTCGATCTTTGAACCAGGTGATCAACCGCTCGGCGGGCGTTTTCTTCGACAACCCCCAGCTCGCGCAGCACGCGTGCTCCCAAGCCCTGGTTGTGCCGCAGGATGGCGAGCAGGATGTGCTCGGTGCCGACGTAGTCCAGCTCGTACTCGTGGGCGATGTCGTCCGCCAGTTTGACGATCGCCCGGGCATTCGAGTCCAGGTGCTGCATTGGCATTTTTGCCGCCCTTTCCTGCAAATCCATGCTCCGCCCCTGCTTATACCCGAGGGCCGTACCGCCGACAACCCGCAGCGCGCCTTCGCGCCAAACTCATGACGTGATAAGGCAAACTCATGACGTGATAAGGTGATAAGGTGATAGGGTGATAAAGGACGGTTCGTGGAACCCCTTATCACCCTATCACTTTATCACTCCGGTGCCCGCAAACCCTCGAACAGCGCGCTGCCGACGCGCACCAGCGTGGCGCCCTCCTCGATCGCCACCGTGTAATCCTGCGTCATCCCCATCGACAGGTACACGAACTCCGGGCCCACCACGCCACGCTGTCTCAGACCAGCGGCCATCTCGCGCAACTCGGCAAAAAACGGCCGCGCATGTTCCGGTTCGGGGTCGAACGGCGCCATCGTCATCAAGCCGCGCAGCCGAATCCGCGGCCGGTCGCGCAGCCCCTCGATCAACGCTTCCGCTTCCGCCGCCGGAACCCCGGACTTGCTCTGTTCGCCGGATACGTTCACTTCCACCAGGGCATCGACGCGGGCATCGAGCTCGGCCGCCACTCGGTCCACCTCGTCTGCCAGGCGCAACGAGTCGAGCGAGTGAATAATGCGCACGTGCCGCAACACCTGCCTGACCTTGTTCCGCTGCAGGTGTCCGATCATGTGCCAGCGCGGCACCGGCGGCGCCGGGGCCGTTTCGGAGCCGCCGGCCGGCGCAACCGGCTCGGGCCAGCCATCCAGGCGGGCTCCGAGCGCCTCGGCGCGCCGGCTAAGCTGCTGAACCCTGTTTTCACCCAGGTCGACCACGCCGGCCGACAGGAGTTCCCGGATGATCGGCAGGTCAACGTACTTGGTTACGGCCACCAGGCAGATTTCGCTCGGCTGGCGGCCTACGCGCGCACAGGCTGCGGCGATATTCTGTCGCACCTGGGCCAAGTTGTGGTGCAGCCGGGCGCTCCACTCCCGCTGCCCCGTGTTTGCCGGTAAGGGTCGGTTGTCGCCGTCCAATTAAGAACCTCGGTCCGCGTCCTTTGACTGCATGGAGTCACCGCGGCTCTCATTCTATACTGTGAGCGCATGTTCGACATGACGTTCGTCAAATCGGTCGGCGGATTGCGGGCCATCGTTGCTGACCCCGCCGTCGTAATCGTCGAACTGGTCTTGATCGGCCTGTCGGTCAACTGGATCGCCAGCGTGCTCCAGGGCACGCGCGGTACGCGACCGTTACGCGGCGTGCTGACCGTGCTGGTCGTCGCCGCGCTGGTGATCAACGTGCTGGCCGAGCGCTCCGGCTGGGAGCGGCTGTCGCTGCTTTATGAATACTTCCTGTTCGGGCTGGCGTTCATCGCCCTGGTCGCTTTTCAACCGGAATTGCGCCGGGCGGTGATCCGCGCCGGTGACGTTCGCTTTCTCCGGCGCGGCACGCCGCAGTCCAAGGTGGTCGCGGCCCTGGTGCAATCGGCGCGCTACCTGTCGCGCAACCGCTACGGCGGGCTGGTGGCAATCCAGCGGGCGGTCGACCTGAGCAGTTGGGCCGAGAAGGGGACAATTTTGAATGCCGAGGTGTCGGCGAACCTGCTCGACTCCATCTTCTTCCCCAATTCGCCCTTGCACGATCTGGGCGTGATCATCGCGGGCAAAAAGGTCCTGGCGGCAAACTGCCAGTTCCCGCTGGCCGAAAGCGACGAAGTGGACGCGGCGGTCGGCAGCCGCCACCTGGCGGCGGTGGGTATGAGCTACGAAACGGACGCCCTGGTCCTGGTGGTGTCCGAGGAGACGGGCACGATCTCGCTGGCGGACGGCGGCCGGCTGACGCGCTTCCTGTCGCTGGATGACCTGGCGGACGAGCTGAGCGCGCGGCTCGCGGGCCAGACGCTGCAAGCCGGGGGAAAAAGCGGCGGGCTGCCGCCCCTGAGTCATTTTTGGCGCTTCGCGCGGCGCGCCCTGGTGGTCGTGCCGTTGACCTTGGTGATCTGGGTTTTGGCGAACCAGGCCAGTCAGACCGAGATTGACGGCGTAGACGTCGAATTGGCTTTGCGGCCGCGCGTGCTAGGTTACGTTGTGGACCTGGAGGAACCCCCGGCCGGCTTGCTGAAGGCGAAGTTCCGCGGCTCGGCCCGGGCAATCGAGCGTCTGCGGGAACGGACGACGAATCAACCGCTGCGCGTGAGCTGGGAGCTGTCTGAGCGAGACTTGGCTGGGCCGCGCGAGCGTGGGGCGCTGGAGTTGCTCAACAATCTGGAGGAAATCCGCACGCTGCGAGTCAGCGTCGAGGAAGTACAGCCCGAGAAGTTCGCGTTCGTCGTGGACGAAGTGGCGAACGTGACCATGGGCCTGAAGGTCGATACCGGCACGGTGCAGACCGCGGAACAGCAGTTCGAGCCGGCCCAGGTTCGCGTGCTGATGCGCGCCAGGCACGTAAACCCGCGCACCGGCGGATTACCGGAGAGTCAGCGCGTCCTGGAGCTGCCGCTGGAAGACCGCGTGCGGCGCGCCGCGCCGGGGGAAGTGATTACGTTGGAGGAGGTGCCGGTTCCGGACCACGTCGGCAATCTGCCCATCATCAGCAAGGACCCGCGCACGGTGCGCGTGACGCTGCGCGTCGGAGGGCAGCGCGTTGCGCGGCAGGTTCCGCACGTCCCGGTCTGGATCAATATCAGCCCGGAGCTGCTTCAGGTGTACGAAGTCGAACGCCTGGACCCCCAGGAGTGGCTGATCGAAGTGGAGCTGGAGGGCGAAAAGAGCCAAGTCGATGCCCTGCGCGCACAGGACCTGCGCGCCTACGTCGCCATCAGCAGCGAACTGCTGAACCCCGCCCCGGAACTGCGGCTGGAAGTCAAGATCGATGCCCCGCAGGGCGTCCGAGTGACGGGCAACAAGCATTATGTGCAGCTACGGCTAACTCGCCGCGCGGAGCGCACGTCCTGATGTCAGAACGTAGCAGGTCAGAACGCGGTGCAGCTCTTGCACTCGAGGTCCTCTTCCTGGATGACGATCTGGCCGTCGTAGCCAAGCCGGCCGGCATGCCTTCCGTGCCCGGGCGAAATACGCCGCCCAGCGCGATCGAACTACTGAGCCGGCAGCCCGAATTATCCGGTCAAGGCGGCTTGCGTGTGGTGCATCGCCTGGATCGCGGGGCCAGCGGAGTGCTGGTGTTCGCCCGCACGCTCGCGGCCCAGCGCGGCTTGGTGCAACAGTTCATGCAGCACCGCATCGAGAAGGTCTATACTGCGCTCGTCAGCGGCTATGTCGCGGAGGACGGCGAGATCGATCTGCCGCTGTATTTCAACTCGCGCTTGCAGCGGGCCGAGGTCAACCACAGCAAAGGCAAGCCTTCGCTTACGCGCTATCACATCGTCGAGCGCCTGGCCGGCCACACAGTGCTGGAGTGCCGACCGATCACCGGCCGCATGCACCAAATACGCGCTCACCTGGCAGCGATCGGCCACCCGCTTGGCGTCGATCCGACCTACGGCGGGCGCGAGTCGATTCTGCTCTCGGAATTCAAGCCGGATTACCGCGTGAATCGGAGCGGTCAGGAACGGCCGCTGATCGAACGTTTGACATTGCACGCCGCGAGGATCTCGTTCGAGCACCCGATCAGCGGCGCCGCCATTAGCTGCGAAGCCCCCCTGCCCAAGGACATGCGGGCCACAATCCGGCAACTTGCCCGCCTCGCCTAACCCGACGCCACCTCGCCCGTGTGCCACTGAATGAAGCGCAAGCTTCAAGCAGTGCTAGCCAATTGTGTGGTGTCGGTCGAGTGTGTGTCACCGCCCCGCCGCGCCGCCCAGATCAACGCAACACACACGATCACAAACCACACCGTCAACCCAAGCCCCAGCACACTCCACGGTCCCGCCACTGGCATGCAGATGTAGTGTATGAGCACCAGCGCTGCCAACGTTCCCGCGCTCAACTTCGCCAACCGTCGCCGTCCGCGAAGCAGGCACCAAGCCGGCACCAGCAACCCGGCCGGAAACAGCAGGACGAAGTGATGTCCCCACGAAATCGGCGAAATCAGCAGCGAGGCCGCGCAGCCCAGCCCAAAGGCCGCCGCCAATCCGGACAAATCCGCAGCGCGCCAAAGTCGTACCGCGGCCGCAAGCAGCAATACCAGCAGCCCGATTCGCCCCGCGCTAATTGGGGTCTGCCAGTCCGCCGCGCTTCGTGGCGGAAAGGGCGTCAGCCGCACACCTGCCGAGCCTACCTGTTCGGCTCGCAGTGGCGGCGGAAACCCATGTTGCGCAATCTCCCCGAGGCGGAACAGAGCTACCTCGAGGCTCTGGTTGCTCCAAGACAGTGGATTAATGCCGCGGTCGCTGACAAGCATTTCGTTGGCGGCGACTGTGTCACGCCAGCGGGCCAACAAGCGCAAATTCTCGTCCCAGCCCACAACCGCGCCGGGAATGCCGACCCAGAACAGCGCGGTTCCCGCAACCAGCCCGCCCCATGCCGCAGCTCCTCGCCAGCGCGGGCCGGTGGTGCCCAGGAGGACTGCGTACAGCAGTACAGGCAGTGCGGGCGTTATCTTGATTGCGGCCGGCAACGCCAAAAGCACCCCGCCGCCCGCAACCTGCAATGCACTCTCGCGTGTCAGCGTCAGTCTCAGGCCGAGCATTAAGGAGAGCAGAATCAGTACCCCCACCTGACCGCGTTGCAGGCATTCGAGCAGCGGCAGCAGGACAGTGACAAACGCCACAATGCCCACCCACGCCGGCGGCTGCATTACCTGCGCACTGGGCAGCTCCGCGCAGCGCTTCCAAAGCCAGAGCCCAATTCGGCGCCCTTCCGACAAACAGCCATACGCCAGTCCGACGCTAATCGCGAACCAGATCACGACCTGCCACTGCGAATCCAGATGCCGCAACGGTGACACCAGCAGCGCAAAAAGCGGCGGATAGAGATAGTACCACCCGCGCGGCCCCGGGACGGCATACGGGTCGCCCCCGCTCAGCAGTACGTCAGCGGCATTAGTGTAGACCGTGAAATCCGTCCGATGCAGCTCGGGCGCATCGGGGCGGAACTGCCCGCGCCAGCGAATGTCCGTCAGGCCCCAGACGGCCAAGCCCAGCAGCGCTGCGACTGCCATCCAGTACCGACGCCACCAACGCACGCGCGCTCCTTTGTCTACGGCGCGCTTGACCTCCCGCCCGTCAAGTTTACCCCCTACCCGAGCGCCTCCGCCAATCTGACTATCCGCAGCGCCCGCTTCACCACCGGCGGATCAATCATCTTGCTGCCGAGCGACACCACACCGAGGCCTTTCTCTTCGGCTTCTTTGAACGCCGCAACGATCTTTTGCGCCTTCTCAAGCTCGGCCGGTGCCGGAGCGAAAGCCTCGTGAATCGGCCTGATCTGGCGCGGATGGATACAGCCCTTACCCTCGAATCCCAGTCCCTTCGCCTCCAGCACGCTGGCCCGCAGGCCCTCCATGTCCGACACGTCAGAGAACACCGTGTCGATCGGCTGCACGCCCGCCGCCCGCGCCGCGTTCACCACTTGCGACCGCGCCCAGAAACTCTCGCGGCCTTCGTTCGTCCGCTGCGCGCCGATGTCGGCCGTGTAGTCCTCCAGGCCGATCGTCAATGCAATCACGTGCGGCGAGGCAGTCGCGATTTCGTACGCCTTAATCGCCCCCAGCGCACTTTCAACGATCGGCATCAGGAACGGCCGGCGACCGGCGGCGTCGCCATGGCGCTTTGAAGCGAGGATGCGATCGATCCGCCCATCCACGGCGCGCACCTGCTCCGGACTTTCCACCTTCGGAATGAGCACCACGTGCAGGTTATGCGGCACGAGGAAATCCAGATCGACCAGGCCGCGCTCGCCCTGGTTGATGCGCACCATGCGCTCCGAGCCGCGGAAATCAATGCTGCGCAGGGCATTCCGCACGATCAGCCGAGCTTCGTCCTTCACCGCGGGCGCAACGCTGTCCTCCAGGTCAAGAATCACGCCGTCCGGCTGGTGCAGCCCGGCGTTCAGCATGAACTTCGGCTCGTTACCCGGCAAGTACAGCCGCGATCGCCGGAAGCGCTCGCGCTCGGTCGGATATTGCGCCCCGGCCACAAACTCCGGCAGGCATTCCGGCACCGCCATGATGTCCGTCACGCCGCGCCCGTCGAGCCGGCGCACGGCCGCCTCAATCCGCGCCAGCATGACCCACGGCAGCGCCCCCGCGTCCTCGATTTCAACGCGGGCGTTCGTGACGCCGAGTGCGGCCAGCGCCTCGTGCACCAGCTTGCGCGTCGCCTGGCCGTACATGACCTCGACCTTGGTTTTCAACTGCAGATCGATCCCGCCGCTTTCGGCCAGCGTAATCTGAACCCAGCAATCCGAGCGCACATCAGTCCCGCGCCGCCCGGCGGCCGCAATGCGAGCCGCAGAATTCGCAATCTCAGTCATGGTTTCCCTGCTCGTAGCTGTCCGCGGGGTGCGTCCGCGACGCACCCGTTATCCGCAGGGTGCGTTCTCAACGCAGGTGACGTTTTCGGCAACCAGCCACGGTGCATCGAGGGCGCACTCTGCATCCGCCGCGCCGATTCGGGCGGATTTAGCGCAGTATACCGAGGTACTGCCCCTTTGCGAACACAGCCGTCAGGACTTCAAGGCCGGCTTCGGTAACCGAGTGGTTGGGTTTGTTCGATACCGAGAAACGGCTCGCTGGCGCCTGCCGCGTGAAGGCATGCGTCGCACGAAACCCCTTTGCACCCCCTTCGAAACGAAGCGGCCGGGAACAATATCCCGGCCGCTTCTCGGAGTTAAGGAAACGTCACTCAGTCCAACTACTATTCCGTCAGCAAAAGCACGAACGGATCAATGTCAAACGCGTTGATCGAGCCATCCTCGTTAACGTCGCCCGCGTAAATGTTGCAGTCCGGGTGGACGGCCGCATAAGCGTCCGCATCGGTTATCGCCAGCACGAATGGGTCGATATCGAAGGCGTTCACGATGCCGTCGCAATTCATGTCGCCCGGCATCAGTCCGGGCCCACAGGCGTTATCGTAAAGCCAAATGCTATCCACCGCCGCCTCAGTCACTGAGTTGTTGGGCGTATCGTTAGCCGTGAAGCGCATCCTGAATTGCGTGGTCAACGGGACGAAGTTGTTAACGACGATATCGCGCTCGACCCACTTGTCACGAGACGGGATGTGGTCCGCCAACACCCAGGTCTGGCCGTTGTCGCTGGAGAATTCCACGTCCAGATAATCCCGGTCCGGCGGCAACGCATCGTCGCAGTGCATCCAGGCCGCGAAGCGCACGTGTACCTCCTGCATGCGGCTGATGTCTACCATTGGCGAGATCAGGTGCGTCGGGCCGCCGTCCACGTCATAGTTTCCGACGCGGTTATCCGTTACAAAGCACCTGCCTGAGCCGTCGTAGTCTGCAGGCGGTGCTCCCGTTTGGCCGGCTCCAGGCGGAATGCCGCGGTCCCAGGCGCCGGTCGTCAGGCTGGGATCGGTTTCGACCGTCCAGCCATCGGCGCTTTCGAAATCCTCGGCCAACAGGGTGGTAATCACTGCAACGGATGAAGACAAAACGTGCACCGGCGCGTTGTCCGGCAAGCAAGCTGTTCCGCCCCTGTCCCCGGTAGCGCAGAAGTAATATTCCGGAGTAGCATCGCAGCCCGGAGCGGGCAGCGTGCCCTGGTAAAGAGAGCCGCCCAGAGGCTCCAGCGGGACCGTCAGCCAGTCACCTTTGTCGTACCGGTAGTGCAACATCCCCGAACCGGGTACGTACAGCTCACTTGCATCATTGATGCGCACCCTGATCGTCGTCGGGACATCCGGCGCGATGAACTCTGGCGTCCCGTCCGGCAACAACAGGTCCAGGGCCCGGAACGGCAGCCGCAGGGCCGGATCACCCAGCAACACCATCTCCTCGAAAATATTGCGGGTGTGGTCATGGGCCGGGCCGAAGTCCGGATCAGCCAGAATCTTCCATAGCGCCGCCTGCCAGGCCGGGCCGACCTCCCAGATGTTGTCCACAAAGAACGACTGGAAGAAGTAGCGTTCCATGCGCCGCGACGACTCCCAGGAGCCCGACGAACCCCACCACACGTAATTCGAGGCCGACAAGTAGGCCGCTGAGCCCTTGTGCGCGGCCCGCAGCCACGTCTCGCCGAAACACTCGTCGTAATCGTAGTGGGCCGTGTTGCACGACCAGCCCATCGTCAATCCGTATTTCCCGTCGTTCGTCAGCGCGTTCACGTTCGACTGGCTGAAGCCCGGCGAGGACCAGCCGGTCGAGCCGCTGTGCCCAAAATAAACCGTAAACAGCACGCCCGCGTTCACCGCGGCCGAAATATGAGACGAACCGCCGCCCGAGCTGGCGTAGACGCGCGTGGCGGTGAAGCCGGCCGGCTCCAGGTATTGGCTGATGATCGAATCATGCAGGGCCGGGGCTGCGGCGGTCGAATCATCCGTTGCCAACATTACCGCGCGCCGCGCATAGTCCGGATCGGCGAACCCGCCGGATTCGACGCAGATTGTTTTGTCCACCACGTTCTGCAGCATGGCCACGCTGGTGACCGAGAATCGCCCGAGGTACATGTCCGGGTACCAATCGCCGCCGCCATCCATGCAGGCATACGGCAGATCGGTTGTGGCTTGCCGGCTGCCGCCACCGACCCAGTGCGGGATGGTGGTGGCGGTCGAGGTGCTGCCGCTGGTGTCGCCTACGATCAGCAAATACTCGGGTTGATTCGCTGTTCCCCACAGACTCTGAATATACCCCTTGATGCTATCGCGGCTCGTTCCGGCCGGGACGCTGTAAACCATTACGTTAAAGCCTCGGGCGGTGCGGTGATTGATGAACTGCGTCAGGGGCGCACTGCCCACGTAACTCGACGCGGACACGATTAAGTAGTTCTTGTCCGCCACAGCGCTGGCCGCCAGCGCGAGCGTCAAGGCCGCCGCCACCCAGCCTCTATAACTACAGTTGGCTCGCGAAGCCTTCATTCCGGATCTCCTCACCCCGTTTGTTGAAGTTACACGATTACCTGTGCCTTCACCTCCGACGCGGTCAGCCGGCGCACACGAGAACGTGCCCCCTGCCGTCCGCGGCGTCACCGTAAAATAACACACGCGGCACGCAAAAAGCAATCTAAAAATCCCACGGGTGGTTTGTGCCCCCTGACTCCCGAGTTCCATTCTAGTATATTAAGACCCGCGTATATTAAGACCCACGTGGAGACAAACGATGCCCCTATCCCCCTTCTTCGCGATCGGCCTGCTGCTTACCTCCCCGCCCCAGCCTGAGCCGACCCTGAGCGCGGACGCCGTAGCCCGATTCGCAAACCTGGCACTCGCATGTGTCCATAAAGACTATCCCTACAAGATCGCACATGTCCTCAACTCCGACGCCGACGTCGCCCCGCCCCGCGAGCTAACTCCAGTATTCTGCGGATGTTATGATTGGCACTCCTCTGTGCACGGACACTGGCTCCTGGTCCGGCTCTGCCGCATGTACCCACAGGCGGACTTCGTGCCTCGCGCCCGAGCCGCCCTGGCCGAGAGCTTCCTCCCAGAAAAAGTGGCTGATGAGCTGAATTACCTTCGCGGCCCCGGTCGCAAGAGCTTCGAGCGTCCGTACGGGTTGGCGTGGCTGCTGCAACTCTCGGCCGAGCTCCACGAATGGCACGATCCGCAGGCGCGCGAGTGGGCCCGCACACTCGAACCGCTCGAGCAAGTGGCTGTCGAACGCTTTTCGGAGTGGCTGCCGAAGCTCACCCACCCGGTGCGAACCGGCGAACATACGCAGACCGCTTTCGCACTCGGCTTGCTGCTCGACTGGGCGCGGTCGCGCGGCAATCGCGAGTTCGCCGCCCTGGTTACCAGCCGTGCCTTGGCCTATTTCCAGAACGACCGCGGCGCGAACCTGGCCTTCGAACCCGACGGCCAAGCCTTCCTCTCACCCATTCTGGCCGAGGCCGACGTGATGCGGCGCATCCTTCCGCCGGCGGAATTTGCGGCTTGGCTCAGCGCGTTCTTACCGGACCTGAAAGGTGACGAATCGCGCGACTGGCTGCCGCCGGCTGTCGTAAGCGACCGCACCGACCCGCAGCTCGTGCACCTGGACGGACTCAACCTCTCGCGCGCCTGGATGCTGGAAGGCATCGCCTCCAGCCTGCCGGCGGGCGACCCGCGCATCGCGACTCTCCAAGCAGCCGCCCGCGCGCATCGGCAAGCCGGACTGGCCGCCCTGGCCGACCAGCAATACGAGGGCGGCCACTGGCTAGGCAGCTTCGCGACATATCTGGTCACGCGCCGTGGACTTTGAGCGGCGCGCCGCTGCATGCCGGCCAACTCAGGCCGCTCGCGCTGCAGCTTGGGGCTATGATCAGCCTCCTGTCATCAATTGCACGAAAGGATCAATGTCGAAGACGTTTACTTCGCCGTCTTGATTGCAGTCGGCCCGGTTCGCATCGCAGTCCGGATGAGCCGCCGCGTATCCCGCGGGTTCTGTCAAGGCCAGCACGAACGGATCAATGTCAAACACGTTCAGCACGCCGTCGCAGTTTAGATCGCCGAGCATCGCTTCCAGCCCGCAAGCACGGTCGTAAATCACAACCGCGTCCAGGCCCGCTTCGGTGAGCGAGTTGTTCGGCGTGTCGTTAATCGAGAACCGCATCTTGAATTGCGAAGTCAGCGGCACGAAGTCACTTACGCGAATCTCCTGTCTGACCCAGCCGCCCGGCCCCGAAACGTGCTCCACCGCCGTCCAGTTCGCCCCGCCGTCCGCGGAGAACTCGATGTCTAGAAAGTCCTGTGCCGGCGGAAGCTCATCATCGCAATAGACCCAGCGCGCGTAGCGCACGTACACATCGCTCATCCCGCTGATGTCGATCGTTGGCGAGATTAGCTGCGTCGGCCCGCCGTCCACGTCATACGCGCCGCCGCGATTGTCGGTAACAAAGCACCGCCCCGAACCGTCGTAGTCAGCCACCGGTGCCCCCACCTGCCCTGTCCCGAGCGGTATGCCCCGCTCCCAGGCGCCGGTCGTCAGCCCCGGATCGGTCCAGACGGTCCAGCCCTGATCGGCCTCGAAATCGTCCGTGAACAGCGTGGTTGTCGTCGCAACGATTGAAGTGAGCACCTGCTGTGGCGCTAGCTCCGGCAGGTAAACCGTGTCCTCCTGGTCGCCCGTCGCGCTGAAGTAGTATTCCGGATTCGCATTGCACCCCGGTGGCGGCAGAATGCCCTCATAGAGGCCGTCACCCAGCGGAACCAGCGGCACACTCTGATACTCGTCGCCGGAATAGCGGTAATAAAGCCGGCCGGAATCCGGCAGATAGCTTTGGGCCGCATCGGCAATGCGCAGTACGATCGGCGTGGGCACGTCCGGCGGGATGAATTCAGGCCAGCCGTTCGGCAGCGACAGGTCTAGCGCCCGCAGCGGCAGTCTCAAGGCCGGATCGCCGAGGAGGACCATCTGCTCGAAGATGTTGCGTGTGTGGTCGTGTGTTGGGCCGAAAGCTGGATCGCCTAAGATCGTCCATAGTGCATCCTGCCAAGCCGGCCCCACCTCGCAGATTTCCTTCCGGAAAACCGCCTTGAAAAAGTAGTTCTCCATCCGCCGCGAGGACTCCCAGTCCGCGGAGCTGCTCCACCAAACATAGTTCGAAGCTGACAGGTACGCCGCAGCCCCCTTATTCGCCGCCCGCAGCCAGGTCTCGCCGAAGCACTCGTCATAGTCATAGTGGGCGGTGTTGCACGACCAACCCATTGTCAGCCCGTATAGCCCCTCATTGGTCAAGGCATTCACGTTGGACTGGCTGAAACTGGGCGACGACCAGCCGCCCGAGCCGCTGTGACCAAAGTACACGGTAAAGAGCACGCCCGCGTTCACCGCCGCGGAAATGTGCGACGTGCCCCCACCGGCCGCGGCATACACGCGCGTGACGGTGAAGCCGGCCGGCTCCAGGAAGCTGCTGATGATCGTTTCGTGCAGGGTCGCCGCCCCCGCCGTCGGGTCATCAGTGGCCAGCATCGCGGCCCGGCGAACGTAATTGGGATCACTGAAGTTGCCTGACTCGACGCAGATCGTCTTGTCCACTACTTGCTGCAGCATGTTGACGCTGGTTACCGAGAACCGGCCATGGAACATATCCGGATACCAGTCGTCCCCGCTGTCCATGCACGCGTAGGGTAGGTCGGTCGTGGCATGCCGGCTGCCCTGTCCCACCCAGTGTGGAATAGTGGTGCCGGTCGAGCTGGTCCCGCTCGTGTCGCCCACGATCAGCAAAAACTCCGGCGCGTCCGGCGTACCCCAGAGGCTTTGAATATGGGCCTTGATGTCCTCCCGGCTCGTGCCGGGGGGTACGCTGTAGACGGATACATTGAAACCTCTCGACGTCCGGTGGTTGATGAATTGCGTCAGGGGAGCGCTACCCACGTAGTCCGGCGCGGACACGATCAAATAATTCCTATCCTGCGCCAGCGCTCCACTCGCCGCCACGAGCAATAAAACACTCGCTATCCACCGGCCAACATGGCTATGCCTGGCTCGCCACGTATTCATACACGGCTCTCCTCGCCCTCAAATTCACACTTAAACCTATTAGCGCCTTCAATCCACTACCTGCCGGCGGGCGCACCCGAATTCCACCTCCGGCCTCCCCGCCAGCACCGCTTCAGAATAGCACACGCGAACAACGAAAAGCAATTGAAATCTGCGCCGCCCTGGCAGGATAACACGCCGGCCGCCGCAACCGGTTTCCTTGCTCCGCTTGCCGCGCCGGCCGAAAATGGCCCCCCTATGTCCGAACAACCGCTACCACCGCCTGCACCGGCGCCGCCCATACCCGTCCACCTGGACGAACTCGAGAATCTGCGCTGGTCGGCCTTCTTCGGCAATGACCACCCGGTGGAGCTTGAAATCGGCATCGGCAAGGGCGGGTTCCTTTTGCGGCGGGCACAAGCCTATCCGCAGCGCAATTTTCTCGGCATCGAATGGGCCAACGAGTTCTATCGTTTCGCGGTCGACCGCATGCAACGTTGGAACCTGCGGAATGTCCGCATCCTGCGGGCCGATGCTAGTTACTTCGTCCGCGCCAAATGCCCGCGCGACTCGCTGCTGGCGTTGCACGTTTACCACCCCGACCCCTGGCCCAAACGTCGCCACCACAAGCGCCGCCTCTTCCAAAAACCGTTCGTCGACGCGGCAGCCGCCTGCCTGATCCCCGGCGGCCGGTGGGCCGTGCAGACCGATCACGCCGAGTACTTTGAGGTAATTCGCGAACTCTTGCTGAACCATCCGGAGCTGGAGCCCATCCCCTTCGACGATCCGGATTTCGGCGTCGCGGAAGCACGCATCGCGACGAACTTCGAGATAAAGTACTTGCGCGAGGGACGGACGATGTATCAACTCGCGGTCCGCCGGATACCACAGACGAAGAGCTGAAGCGCGGGTGCCATGCCCAGCCGCGGGTGCCGTGCCCAAGCTGTAAGCGCGGGCATGCCCTCGCGAACGGCCCCACAACAAACTCGATTAAGCGGATTCCCCGGGGCGCCCTTTATCACCTTATCACTCTATCACCTTATCACGTAATCGCCCGGTGCCATGCCAAAGCTGTAAGCGCGGGCATGCCCAGGCGCTAAGCCCGGGCACGCCAAAGTGGTTCTCGCCCGCGGCCGATACCCAAATCCGAGCACAATCGCGCCCGTACGTACCCCATATAACAGCCCGAGCCGGCTACGTGCTGACCGCACGTTAACCGGCTCAGGACTACTTCTTTCCCCTCCGCTCTCTTTTCAGACCAACGGGGACGGAATTCTTAACGTCCGGCTATCTCCAGCGTGGCGGAACCGACTCGCTTCTACAGCCAACGCGCCTGCTGCGAAGCGAAGCGTTACAAACAATCAAATGCGGGTCTCCGGACAAAGTCCAGTGTGCCCTACGGATAAGTCAGAATTTATCGGTTCGGCTTTCACACCTGCAATCTCAACCGCCCTGCCTTGCCACCCGCTCCTCAGTGGCCCACAATCCCGCCCAGCCACTAGCGCGCCGCCTCGGGCCAGACCGGTTTGAGAACCGGGCCCCCCACACGCGCAGCGGAGCCACGAGATCGCCGCTTCGACACAAGCGCCAGGTTGAATCGCGTATGAAGAACGAAACCGCCTCGCCCGCCGCAGCGCCCCCGCAGGACTCTGGGCGTGAGCGCTCCCAAAGTGATCAACTCGAAAAACCGCTCCCCCTGAGCGGCTTCACTGGCTCTCCAGAGGAAATCGAACGCCAGTGGTACGAGCAGGTCTATAAAAACCGCGGCGACTCGATGGCCCAGCTCACCTGGCGGGCCGTTCTTATGGGTTCCGTACTGGGCGGAATCCTGTCGCTGACCAACCTGTACATCGGCCTGAAGACCGGCTGGGGCATCGGCGTCGCCATCACTGCCTGCATCCTCTCGTACGCCATCTGGACCACCCTCTACCGCCTTGGGTTGGCCCGCACTCGCATGACGATTCTCGAGAACAACTGCATGCAGTCAACGGCCAGCGCGGCCGGCTACTCCACCGGCGGAACGCTCGTCTCGGCCATCGCGGCATACATCCTCATCAACGGTCACAGCCTGCCCACGCTGACGCTCATGGCGTGGGTCTTCTTCCTGGCGGTCCTGGGCGTGACCATGGCCATCCCCATGAAACGCCAGATGATCAACATCGAGCAGTTGCGCTTTCCCAGCGGTGTCGCGGCGGCTGAGACGCTCCGCGCCTTGCACTCGACCGGCGGCGGCGGGATGAAGGCCGCCAAAGCGCTCGGCCTGGCGGGCCTGCTCAGCGCGCTTAACAACTTCTGGTGCGATGGGTTGCACCTGATCAGCGAGAAGCTCGGCCCGTTCGCCCTGGGGGAAATTCTTAGCCGGGTAAACCTGGCCGCGCTGGGTACGAACTGGGTCGGTCGGACGGTCAGTTTCGTTTGGGACCCGATCTTCATTGCAGCCGGCGCGATCACGGGACTTCGGATCAGCGCCAGCATGCTGGTGGGCGGCGTGCTGTGCTGGGTGATCTTCGTGCCGCTGCTGCAGCACTACATGGCGCAGGGCGGAACGATCATCGGCAGCCAGTACAAGGAGCTCATCAACTGGACACTCTGGGGCGGTGCCTCGTGCATGGTCACGGCGGGGCTGCTCTCGTTCGCGTTGCAGTGGCGCAGCGCCCTGCGCGCCTTCGCCGGGTTTGGGCAGATGATCTTTTCTCGGGGCCGCAGAAGCGACGACCCTTTACAGCGGATCGAGACGCCTGCCTCCTGGTTTGTCATCGGCCAAGTGGTCGGCCTAACCGGTCTGGCCTATCTGGCCTGGACGACTTTCGGCGTTCCTGTCTGGATTACGGTGGTGGCCGTCCTGCTGTCGTTCGCCCTGGCGCTCGTCGCCTGCCGCGTCACGGGCGAAACCGACACCACGCCGGTGGGTGCGATGGGCCAGATCACGCAGCTCACCTTCGGGGCCATTCACCCCGGCAGCGCGAACGTCACGTTGATGACGGCGTGTGTCACGGCCGGGGCGGCGGACTCATCCAGCGACTTGCTGATTGATCTTAAGAGCGGCTACTTGCTGGGCGCCAATCCGCGCAGACAGTTCA
This sequence comes from Phycisphaerae bacterium, assembly GCA_018056925.1. Lineage (GTDB taxonomy): Bacteria > Planctomycetota > Phycisphaerae > UBA1845 > Fen-1342 > JAAYXS01. The sequence continues at coordinate 10,901 of JAGPEO010000013.1, read as the reverse complement.
TCGCACAGTTTTCTGGCATTTTCATGGGCACGTTGGTGTCGGTGCTCAGCTTCCAGTTGATGGTGCCGGATGCGACGGCGCTCGGGACGGACCGATTCCCGGCTCCTTCGGCGCAGGCCTGGCGGGCGGTGGCGGTCGCCTTGAGCGCCGGCCTGGCGGCGCTTGGCCCAGTGAAAACATGGTCGATCGTAATCGGGGGCCTGGTGGGTGTAGCGCTCCCATTGCTGGAGCGCTTGCTGCCGAAGTACCGCAAGTTTATCCCTTCCGCCTCAGGCGTCGGGCTGGCCTGGACCTTCCCGTTTTATTATGGCGTGCTGTTCTTCCTGGGCGCGCTGGCGGCGCTGCTCCTCGAACGCAAGTGGCCCAAATGGGCGGAGACCTACACGATTCCGGTCGCATCCGGCGTCATCGCGGGCGGCGCGCTCATGGGCGCTGCCCTCATCTTCGCCGAGAACGGGCCGGCTATCTGGCGACAACTTTTCGGCCAATAGAAGCAGTGATAAGGTGATAAAGTGATAGGGTGATAAAGGGTGGTCTGCGGAAGCACTTTATCACCCTATCACCTTATCACTTTATCACTCCGTCGCCCGCCCTCCGGATGCAACGAAATCAACCTGCTCCACGCGCACCGCTAAGCCAGCGGCGCGAATGTCGTCGGCGGCCTTCCGCGCCTCCGTCCTCTCCAGCACGCAGAAAAACGCCGCCCCTGACCCCGTCATGTGTACGGGGCACGCCAGAATGCGGCGCAGCTCCCCTGCCAGCCGGCCCAGTTCCGGCTGAACCTGCAGCGCCGCCTCCTCCAGATCGTTGAAAAGCACTCGCGAAAATTCCGCCGGCTGATCGGCCCGCGTCAGCACTTCGCTCAACTCTATGCGCGGCGGATGTACGGCCAGACTATCCCAGGCGCGGTACACATCCGCCGTCGCCGAGTGCAGGTCCGGCATCAGCAGCAGTACGCAGCCCGCTACCGGCACGTCCACCGCCTCCACCTGCTCGCCGCGCCCGCGAATAATCGACACCGCCCCATTCAAAAATAGCGGCACGTCCGATCCGACGCGCGCCCCGATCTGCGTCAGCCGCTCACGCGACAAGTGCAGCCCCCACAGTTCGTCGAGCAACAGCAGTGTCGTGGCCGCATTCGAGCTGCCACCGCCCAAACCCGCCCCCATAGGAACCCGCTTTTGCAGCACCAGCTCAAAGCCGCCCGTGACGCCGCATTCCTTGGCCAGTTCGGCCGCGGCTCGCAGTGCGAGGTTTCGCTCGTCGCAGGGCAGCCGCGGGTCATCGCACCGTAAAACCCGCTTGCCATCGGCGCGCCGCACGACTGTGATGCTGTCGTGCAGCGTAACCAGCGCCACCAGCGATTCAATTTCGTGGAATCCGTCGGGGCGCAGGCCGGTCACACGTAGCGTGAGGTTGATCTTTGCCGGAGACAATCGGGTTAGCGACGCCATCGCCTGCGAGCATGCCGCCTTTGACGCGAACCGTCAAATGCGCGATCTGCAAAGCGCCATGCAGCTTGGTGACAGCCGGACTTTCACACGCATAGTCCCATAAATGCAGTAGCCCGGGCCACTCTGGCCCGGGCACCGCATCCTCCACTCCGACCCCGCGCCACTCAGACGCGGGTAACCGTAGCGGCACTCGCACGATGCTCGCGATCCATCCAAGCCTCGGCCCCATTGCCGGCCCTATTGGCTTTGCGGCCTTCGTTTACTCGGACGTCGCGGCCGAATCACTCCTCCTTCCCTCGGCATCTATCGAACACCACCATTGATATAGCACTAATCTAATGCGCTTTCCACCAATTGTAAAGCGCCGCAAAAAACGTTCTTGCTCGACGGTCGCGCACCCCACCGTCGGGTACTGAACGCCCGTATGCCGGCCGGGTTAGATGCCATGCCCAAGCGCCAAGCGCGGGCATGCCCAGGGCAGACGCAAGCAACGCAGCGTCACCGGCATAGCTCGCCGCCGGCACCCTTAGACTCGTCATCTCTTCAGTACGCGAGAACACTCCGCACCGGCCCCTGCGTCCTGATTTTTCTGGCAATTTCCCGCGGACGTGAGACAATCAACTCGTACGGGCGCAACGTGTGCGACCGGCGCTCGGAGGAGCACGCCATGGTCCCAATCATCCTATTTTCCTTAGTCCACACCATACTCGCGCTGTCGCACGCCCAGCCCAACACGCAGCCGGTCCCGCTGGAGGAGCCCCCACCCGCCACGCAGCCGGCCAACGAGCGCTCGGCCGCGCAGGTGCTGCGAATCAGCCTGCCGGACGTGCGCCTCGAGAAGGCGTCTCTGGAGCGCGCCTTGATATGGCTGGCGGAAACCGCAGATATCAATATTTCGGTGAACTGGAACCGTTTGGCCGCATTTGGCATCAGGCCCGACACGCCGGTCAGCCTGGCGGGCACGCAACTGACGGTCGGCAGTTACCTGGATTTGTTAATTGCGGACGTGAACCGCGAAAAGGACAAGCTGGGCTACGAGGTGGGCCGGAATTTGATACGCATTGCGGCCAGGCAGGATCTCGACGACGAGCTAGTGACGCGCACCTATCCGGTGCATGACCTGCTGCAGTCTCGCCAAGGCCGTCCAGCACAGCTCTTCGTCGGACGACTTCAGGATTATGTATTTACCATTGACCCGTTCGTCGCACCAGGCGTTGCCATGCCGCGCCCGGTCACTGCACGCGCCGCCAGCGCGGCTTTCATTGGTATGGCAGACCCGCCGGCCCGGACAGGCGAAAGCGCGGAGGAAGAAAGGGAGCGCCTGGCCGCCGAACTGATAGCCGCAATTACCGCTTCGGTGGAGCCGGATACTTGGGAAGTCAACGGTGGGCGCGGAACGCTCTCCATTTTCGAAGGCACGCTCATTGTGCGGAACTCGCAGCGGGTGCAACGGATTCTGGGCAGCACACTGCTCCCGAGCGCACCCTGACCAGTGAGTGGATTTGACCAGTGAGTGGATTTTCCGAGTACACAATTCCCACTTGACAAGAACGTCATTAGAAATTCAGCCCCACGTTAATTTTGTAATGCATACTCTCACGGACGGCGGTGCAGGAGTGCGTCACGCTCGTACTGCCGAACAGGCGCGCCAATTAGCGCTGTAGACAACCAAAGACCGTTTCGGCCGCGCCAGAGGCCCCAGAATTAATGGCTCCCCGTTGTGAGATCGCCTCCGTGTATGTACTCGTACTCTGTTCTTCACGCTAGCCGCGTGACTCACGACCGGGAGCCTTGAATTCCGCCATAGACCGCCGGTGTGAAGGTCGGCGCCCCATCCCACCGGCCGCACTGGAAAAGCAGCGAGTGGAACCGCGGCGCAGCCCATCGGACAGCCAGAAGGGGAGCCTTTGCAGTGGGGAGTCAAGCGCGAGCTTGGCTCCCCACTTTGATTATGCACCAGAGTATCCAGGTATTTTAAAGAACGCGACCAAGAGAATTCCGGGGATGCGCCCCTCGCTCCCTGAGCCCGTCGCGCCTAGATTCCTGAGCCTCTTCCTCTATCCCTCCGGCCGAATACCCAGGTCCTCAGAGCGAAACAGAGCGTGGAACGCCACTCCGGCACTTTCGATCGCTTGCCGACCGCCCTCCTGACGATCGATCACCACGACGACCCCGGTCACTTCCGCGCCCGAGGCGCGCAGCGTGTTTATCGCCTCCACCGCCTGCCCGCCCGAAGTCGCGATATCCTCGACCAGCAACACGCGCTCTTTGGGGTTGAGCCGGCCCTCGATCAGCTTGCCGGTCCCGTACCCCGCCTTCTTCGAGTTGCGCACGATCACAAAGGGCCGACCCGTCTCGAGCGCGGCCGCCGCGGCCAGAGCAATGCCGCCCAGTTCCGCCCCGGCGATGCGATCCGTATTCTGATCGACGAAGCGCGCGAACCGTAGCGCCAGCTCGCGCAGCAACTCCGGGCGCGTCTCGAAGAGGTACTTATCCAGGTAGTACTTGCTCTTGCGGCCCGAGCGCAACGTAAAATCCCCTTCCAACAGAGCCGCTTGCCGCAGCGCCTGAGCCAATTCTGCATCCGTCATGTTACCCGCCTTGCGATCCCTAAATCCTAATGGCCTAAATCCGCGCCTTGCGCCCGCCGCGGCCACTTTTGTGCCGCTTGTCGCCCGCGCGCCCATTCTGTGAAAGCGGCCGCCCGCCGGCCGGTGCCGCCACCGGCCGCGTTTCCAGCGTGCGCGGCTGCCCGCTGGCCGGACGCCCGGCCGGCACGCCGGCCCCCGCGAGCCGCAGGAGTCCGTCGATACCATCCGGCCCAAACTGCACCACCATCTCGAACAGTGTACCCATGGTCGACAGAAAGCGGCGCAGCTCATCCAGCCGGCGCAGAAAATCCTCGCCCTGCGCGGTCGCCGGCTGGCCCGGCGAACTCATTATCGCCCGGCAGCGCTCGATGGCGTTGAGAATCGGCTCGACCTCGCGCCGCCGCCGCTCGCGCATGATCGTCTCGAACATGTGCCACACGTCGCCGTCGGCCTGGAAGTACTCCTTGCGGTCGCCCAGCCGATGCTGCCGCTGAACCAGCCCCCAATCTACCAGGCCGCGCAGATTCATGCTGGCGTTGCCGCGCGAGATGTGCAACTGCGCCATGATGTCGTCGGTGCACAGCGCTTCGCCGGATACAAAGAGCAGCGCATGTATCTCGGCCATGGTGCGGTTGATCCCCCAGTAGCCGCCCATTTCGCCCCAGCGCCGCACCAGCAGGTTCCTGCACTCCGCCAGGCCCGACAACATGCTTCTCTCCGTAAAAGTTTCAGAACTATCTAAAACGGTAATCACTTCGCGCGAAATTGCAAGCCACGAGCCCGCGCCCCCGCCGCGCGGTTCATGCCGCCCCCGCGCCCCTTACCGCGACAGGTGCGGCCATTGAACCGATAGTTACAATGGCACTGGCGGCGTGAGTGGCGGCGGGGATCGCGCCTGCCGCTGGTAGCCCGATGGAAGATTTACCGGACCAACAAAGCTCGGTTCCAGGGACGGGTCGGGCCCGCAGTGCGCAAGCGGGCCAGCCCCCAGAGCTTCGAAGCGACAGCGTCGAGGAGTTTGCCGTGCGCGCCGCAGCGCTGGACAACGGCGACGCCATCAAGCCGCTCATCGGGGAGATCCGGGCGCGCATGGAGGAGCTCGTGGCGCGCGAGCTCGCCCTCCGCGAACGCGAACGCGACCTGGAGCGTCAATTCCGCCTCCTGCAGGGCCAGCACCGCCAGGGCGCGCCTCCCGGTTGGGTTGAGTCGCAAGAACGCTTGCGCCAGCGCTGCGCCGCGCTGGACGCTCAGGCCCTCGAGCTGTCCGCCCGCGCCGAACATTTGAAGGAGCTCGAGGCGCGCCTCCTGGATCGCGAAGCATCGCTGGCGCAGGCCCAGCGCGAACTGTCCGAACAGGCCGACCGCGTCCGGCATCGTCAGGACACGCTCCTCAAGCTGCGCGCCACCGACCGCGAGAACTTGCGCCAACGCATCACGCGCATTCGCCAGCGCGAACGGGACATCGAAAACCGCGTGCGCCTCGCCCACGCCGAGATCGTCCAGCAGCGCGAAAAATTGGAACAACAGCGCCAGCAACTTCAGAACCAGGCCCTCGCCATCGAGCGCGCCCAGGAGGCCCTCCGCGCGCGGACAACCGCGCTGGAACGCGAGACGGCCCAACTGGAGCAGCGCTTGGCCGCGCTGGACCGCCAGCAGCGCGAACTGCAAGCCCAGCACGCGCAAGTCGCGCAACATCGCGCCGAACTGGCTCAAACCGAACGCGCCCTGGAGCAGAAACAACAGGAACTCGAACAGCGCGCACGGCAGCTCGAGTTGGAAGCCGCCTCATCCGCCGTTCAGCGCGACGACTTCTCACGCGAGCTGGACCAGATCTGCGCCCAACGCACCGCCCTGATCAAAGCGCAGGCCGAGCACGAACAACGCCTGCGCCGGCTCGCCGACTACGAAGAGCAACTGCGGGCCCGCGCCGCCAACCTCGAAACTGAAACCGCCTGCCTGGCCGAGACCGAGGCCCAGATCGAAGCCCGCCGCAGAGAATTGGACGACCACACGCAGCGCGCCCTCGAGGACGCCCAACTGCAACGCGAGCAAGCCCTGGCCCTCCGCGAACAAGCCGAGGCCCGCGACGCCGAAGTGCGCCAGCGCCAGCTTGCGGCCGAACTGGAGCTGCAGGAACTGGCGGCACAGCGCGCCGCCCTGGAACGCTCCGCCGTTGAGTCAGAGCAACGGCGCCGGCGCGAGGAAGATCATATCGCGCAAGCCCGCGCCGCCCTTTCCAACGAGGCCGCCGAAATGCGGGCCGCTCAGCACTCCGCGCTCGTCCGCCCCGGGCGCTGGTGGCTGCGAACGGGAGTCCTGTCCGTGCTGGGGGCAGGCATCGCCGCCTTCGCCTGGTTCTCGCTTGAAAGGCCGGTTTACGAGGCCGCCGCCGAGTTGCAGCTCCCGCCCGGCACCGAGCCGCGCTTTGCCCTCGCGCACGAGCAACGGCTGCGAACCCCGAATCTGATCGAAGACTTGTTGGACGGCCACGCGTTTTCTCCTGCCTGGCGCCAGTTGCGCGCAGCCGGACGGGTGCGAATCGAGGCCGCGGCCGATGCGCCCCTGATTCGCATCACAACCCGCGGCTCGCAACCCGAGCTGTTGCAGCCGCTGGTGGAAAGCGCGGCTGCCCGCTACGCCGTCCAATCCAGCGCGGGGATCGAATCCGCCGAAGTGGCGGAAACCATCGCCCAACTCAACACCGAGCGCGCCGCGCTTGAAAACCAGATGCGCGCCGCTCAACAGAAGCAAACCAGCCGCGAGAACACCGTCGCTACGCTGGCCACAGAAGAACAACGCGACCAGGCCCGGGCCGCCTCCGATCAACTTCGGCGCGATTATGAGCTGCGCAGCAAGAACCTCGTCGAAGCCCAGTCCCGGCTGGTAGACCTGGAGAAAATGCCCGTGCGGCGTGGAAACGTGTTGCCGGCCGACTATGAGAACGCCCTGCTCGCGGACGAGATGTACCAGGCCGACCTGAAGGAATTCCACGCTGCCCTGGTTGAGTATCGCAGCGAAATGCGCGTGGCCATGCTGCTGCTCTCCGACCCGCTCAAGAACTTGGAAGGCGCACTGTCCGACACGGCCGCCGTCGTCGCCGAACAACGCGGGCTCCAGCCGCCGCCGCAGGTTGCCGCGGTCCTGGAGGATTTCGAGTCCAAGCTGGCCGCATTCCAAAAGCGCTTGGAAGAGTTTGTGGTCGAGTGGGAGGCCGGCGCGGCGCAACTGCGCGATGTCGACGCCACGGTCGAGCTGGCAGACCTGATCAACCGCCAGGTTGCCGCCGCCGACCAGGCCCGCCAGTTCTGCGGCGAAACCAAGGGCCTCGAGAGTGAGTTGCGCGCCCGGCTGGAACAGTTCACCAGCGGCTCTGAGGGCGGCACGCGTGAAGTCGTCGTCGTGGCGGTCCTGCGCAGCGAACTCGCCAAACTGAACGCCAGGAACGCAGAGTTGACCAGCGCGGCCGACAACACCGACGCCACCCGCAACGTGCGGCTGGACGCCTTAGAGCGGCAAGCGCGCGGCTTGCAATCGCGCCTGGAGCGCCGCCAGGTCAGCGTTCGCCAACTGCTGCAATTCGAAGCCGATGAGCGCGCCCGCGTCGAACAGATGGAACAGCTCTCCGCCCTGCGGCAGAACGTGCAGGAATTGGAAGAGGCCCGCGAACGGCTGATCCGCGACTTCACCGCCGGCTTGGATGAACTGCGGCGGCTCGAAGACGAAGTTGTGCAGCGCAGAATCCTGACCGCCGAGGCGGAACAGGCCGCGGCAGAAATCGAGCGCTGCCAGTCGCGCATCACGCAGATCGATGGGCAAATCGTCGCCGCCCAGAAAGGCGGCCTGCTGCCGCCCGTGCAGGCCGGCGGCGCGCAGGTCAGAACGATTGCCGGTCAGTACCGCACCCGCAACGCACTGTTAGCGGGCTTGGGCACGGCCGCCGCCGTTTATGCCGTCTCATTCCTAACCCTGGTCCGCAACCCGCTCCGCCGACGCCGCCACTGGGAAACTGTGTTGAAGTCCGAGCCAACCGACGCCGCGAACTGAGCGGCACTGCTTGAAGCTGCGCTTCATGCTATGGCACACTCGTTGAACATTTGCAAGAACATTCTTGCCAACTGCGGCCCCCTACCCTCCTCCTCGTGCTTGAAAAACACAAACAGGTCGCCCCAGTTCTGCCGCGCCACTTGCTCCGCCCACCTTCGCAAATCCGCCTTGCCATAGTCCGGCCGCCGCAGCCGCAAGTAGCCCCAATCAGCCGTCGACACGAGCGGAACCGCCAAGTCGTTCTCCGCCTCCGCAACGCACAGCGCCGCCCCGTGCTGGCGCATCAAATCAAAAACCTCATCATCGAACCACGACTGATGCCGAAACTCAAACGCCGCCCGGCGCCCCGGCAATAGCGCCAGGAACGCGCGCAACCGCGGCACATCCTTCTTGAGATTTGGCGGCAATTGAAACAGCAGCGGCCCCAAACGCTCTCGCAGCACTGCGGCCACGTCCAGCAGATACGAAACCGATTCGTCGGCCTCCTTGAGCCGCTGCATATGCGTGATGCGTTGCGGCGCCTTCAGCACAAATTGGAAATCGGCCGGAACCTGCTCGGCCCAGCCCTCCAGCACGGACGCTTTGGGCATGCGGTAAAACGTATTGTTGATTTCCACCGCCCGGAAATGCTCACCGTAGTATCGGAGCATCTGCTTGGCCGGCAAATCCCGCGGGTAAAACGTGCCTTTCCACTGCGGGTAGGAATAGCCGCTCGTCCCGACGTACAGATTCATAAGTATTCCTCCGCGGCTGAAGCGGCGGCTGGATCGGATAAGCGGCCCCGTTTCGACATTCGCAACCTGATGTTATGACGCGACGAGGCCGCGCGGCGGGCCGTCTTGCTTTGCCGGTTATCAGCCCAGTCATTTCCCTCAGGCCGCCGGAAGCGCAAAATATGCGATGTGCATCCGCGAATTCCCTTGCAGACTGTGCCGCCGGACTTCGTCGCGGTACTATCGGACGAATGGACGGCAGTAGTCGCGTTATGAAAAATCAGTCGCGTTATGAATAATGTGGATGTGAGGACATGACCGTTAGCGCCCGCCCGTGTTCGCCCCCCGCTGCCGCCAGCGCCCGATCCGCGCCCGGCCTGCTGGTGACGTTCAGGCTGCTGCTCTATGGCGGCCTCTTGGCGACTGCCGTCTGGGGCAGCCCGTTGGTGCGCGTGGCCGCCCTCTGCGCCTTTCCGCTGGCGCTGTTCGTGGATTGGGAAGGCGGCGTTCGCCACCTGCTGCGGTTGGGCGGCATTGCGCTGGCGGCCTGGCTCGCCCCGCAGTACGGCAGTCGCCTCGGCGACTTAATAAGCACGCACTGGGGCCTGTCTTCGACCGTCAGCAATCTCGCCGGCATTGCGATAATCGCGATCCTAATTGTCGCGGCGGGTGCAATCCTGGCTCGCTTCGCGTCACGCCACGTGCGCCGCACCCGCTTCACCGGCGCCTGCGACCACATGCTCGGCGGCATACTTGGCTCGGCCGAAGCCAGCGTGGCAGTGGTGACCGTATGCTGGCTTCTGGCGGCGTTTTCTGGACCAATAGCCACGCTGCGGGCTCGCACGCAACAGCAGCAGCTCGCGACTTCGCAGCCATCGCAGCAGCGCATCCTCAACACGCTCTCGAATCTGGCCGCGGCGGTGCGCGGCGACCCCACCGGGCAATGGCTGCTCCAACGCAATCCGCTGGAAAAATCAGCGCCGGTGCAGACTGCCGGCCTCATGCTGGAGTTGACCGCCGACCCCGGGGCCCTGTTGTCGGCCGCCGACCAGGGCCGCCTTGACGCCATCGCCGCCCTGCCGGAGGTCCGCAAGTATATCGAAGCCATCGAGCGCGACCCGCAATTGCGCGAGGCCCTGCAAAACCAGGACATTGTGGCCGTGCTAAGTCATCCGCTGGTTAAGTCAATGCTCGCCGACGCCGAACTGCGCCGCGCACTCTTGGAGAACCTGGAGCAGTTACGGAAGGCGCTCGGCCTGGAACACGAGGCTCTCGGCCTGGACGACGAGGCCCTCGGCTCCAGCGTTGGCATTGATCAATAGAGCCAGCGCCAGCCAAGCCCACGGCGCGTGCAAAGTCTGCTCGAATGCCCAAGTCCGGCGGCGGCGTTATTACTGCCGGCCCCGCCCGGTCTCGCCCGCCTCAGGCGCAGGCCCGGGCGTGATCGGCACGACCACTTCCGGTGCGGCCAGCGCCTCCATGGGAAAGTCCACCTGCGAGTATCCCTTGCCGCGCGCCACTTCCAGCAGCGCCTCGCGCAACGCCGGCGGCGCGTCCGAATGCGGCGTGATCATCGCGTACGTCCGCTCGCCAGGCTGATCGATCGCCAGCGTCCCCAGCGCAATCAGCCGTGTTCCGCGAAACGCCGCTTTGAGCAGGCACTTGCCGGCTTCCTGCTGGGCAATCAGCTCCAGGGCCGCCTGATCCGCCCCGACCGCGGACTCATCCAGCGAAATCCGCGGATCCGGCCCGGGGCGATTGTGCAGCAGCACCACCATCGTCGGCCAGTTGGCCCGGGACACGTCGTGAATCGTCAATCGCCCGTCCGCCGTGGCCAGCGGGTCATCGTAAATCTCGCCCGTCAGTCGCATCACGACCACGGCGTCGTGCGGCGTACGCGGCGCTCGCCGGATCGTCTTGAACCCCACCTTCCGCAGCAATCCCTCCGCCAAATCCGCCGTCGCCGTGGCATACAGCCACTTCCCGCCGGTCATGTCGAACCATGCGATCAGCGTCTCCAGCAGCCGCCGCGCATACCCACGCCCGCGATGCTCCGGCTGCACGAACAGCCGGCTCAACACGCCCAGGTCATGCCGCTT
>JAGPEO010000231.1 GCA_018056925.1 Phycisphaerae bacterium | reverse complement strand
GTTTGAAGACATTCCGGCGCGACACGCGCGAGCAGTTCGTTCGGATAAACCAGCAGGTGCGGCGGTGCCCACTTACCGGGCAATTCGACAAAAATCGCCAAACTGGTCGCCTCCTGACCCGCAGCCAAGGAGTTTGCGGTCAGTTCGAGTTGAAACCCGCGGGCCCCATGCGGCCCTTCACGCTTCTTCAGCCGCCGTCGTCGCGGGCATCGTTTGCGGCGCCGGAACATGTTCTTGCGGCCGGCGCGCTTCCGGCGGGCGAACGACGGCCGGGCGCTCGGGCGAGCTTTGCTCGTCCTCGTCCGCCCCGCCTTCACCCCAGGCGCCCTTCACCGGCGAGAGGATCATGATCATGTTCCGGCCGTCCATCGAGGGCGGCCGTTCCACCTTCACCTTTTCGCCGAGTTGATCCGCGATTTCGCGCAAGGATGCGAAAGCGATCTCGCGATGGGCTCGTTCGCGGCCCCGGAATCGCATCGTGAACTGCACCTTGTCGCCGGCCTTCAAGAACTTTTCGGCCTGCCGCAACTTGATACCACGATCGTGATCGTCGGTCTTGGGCCGCAGGCGAACTTCCTTCAGCGCCTGCTCGTGGCTCTTTTTGGTCTTCTTCTTCTGCAAGTACTTCCATTTGCCGTAGTCCATTATGCGGCAAACGGGCGGCCGCACGTTGGGTGCGACCTCGACCAGGTCCATGCCCGCCTCGTGGGCCATCCGCATGGCCTCATTTACGGGCATGACCCCGAGCTGTTCGCCGGCTTCACCGATGACGCGCACCGGCGAGATGCGAATCTGCTCGTTTCTGCGCATTTCCTGAGCGATGTTACTTAACCTCCTTCAGCGTGCGTCAGTGACGCACCTTCTACCGCCGGGGCCTGGCCGCCCGGCGCCGGCGTCTTTTCGCCGTGAGTGGCAATCTCAGTCGCGCACGCGGCCAGGAAGTCGGACAGCCGGAAACTGCCGTACTGCTGCCCTTCGCGCGTGCGCACGTTTACTGCTCCGTTCCGCATCTCCTGTTCACCGACCACGAGGATGTACGGCACCTTCATCATGGTGGCGCTGCGGATCTTAGCCCCGATTCGTTCGCTGCCGTTATCCAGCTCCGTTCGCAGTCCGGCCGTGCGGCAGGCCGCTGCAACTTGCGCCGCATACGCGGCGGACTTCTCGCTGACCGAACAGACCGTCACCTGAACCGGCGCCAGCCACAGCGGGAATTTACCCGCGAAATGTTCGATCAGAATGCCGACGAAGCGCTCCATGCTGCCAAACAGCGTGCGGTGGACCATGACCGGGCGGTGCTCGGAATTGTCCTCACCAATGTACGTCAGGCCGAAACGCTCGGGCAGATTGTAGTCCACCTGCACCGTGCCAAGCTGCCATTCGCGACCGATGCAGTCGCGCACCACGAAGTCGATCTTTGGACCGTAAAAGGCCGCTTCGCCCACTTCCTCGGACGAGTTCAAGGCGGCGGCCGCAACCGAGCGGCGCAGGGCTTCCTGCGCCATGCGCCAGTTCTCCTCGGAACCGATATATTTTTTGCTGTCCGGGTCGCGCAGCCCGATCCGCACGCGATAGTCGTTCAACCCGATCATCTTCAGCACGAACTGCGACAGATCGACGCATTCGGCGATCTCATCGGGCAACTGCTGCGGCGTGCAGAATACGTGGGCGTCGTCCTGGCAGAAGCCGCGGACCCGCGTCATGCCGTTCACTTCGCCCGATTTCTCATAGCGGTAAACCTGGCCGAACTCGGCCAGCTTGACCGGCAACTGGCGGTAGCTCCGCGCCTCCGACGTGTAAATCTGAATGTGGTGCGGGCAGTTCATCGGCTTGAGCAAGTACCCGTCTTCAACCGCCAGCCACGCCCGGATGCGCCGCTGACGCTCTTCACGCGGCGCGCTCTTCGGATAACCCGCCTGCCGCAAATCCTCGTGCTCGGCCGCAAGGTCGTTGAACAGCTCGATTTCCGCCGGGCTGGCCTGCTCACCCGCCTCTCCGGCCAGTTCCCAGAGCCGGTTCAGCATCCGGGCCCGCTCCGACTCGAACAGCGGCGGGTACTGGCTTTCCCGGTAGTACGGGAAGTGCCCGCTGGTGCGATAGAGGTCGAGGCGCCCGATGTGCGGCGTGTAAACCAATTGATAACCGCGGGCGATGAGTTCTTTTCGCAGCTCCTCTTCCAGCACGTGCCGGATAGTCGCGCCGTGCGGCTTCCACAGAATCAACCCGGTCCCCACCAGCGGGCTGATCGTGAACAGCCCCAGTTCCTGCCCCAGCTTACGATGGTCGCGCTTCTTGGCCTCCTCCATCATGTGGAGGTATTCCTGGAGCGCCTTCTTGTTCGGCCAGGTCGTGCCGTAGACGCGCTGTAGCATCTGCTTGGTGGCGTCGCCGTGGTGGTAGGCCCCGGCAACCTGCATCACCTTGAACGCGCCGATGCGGCCGGTACTGGGCACGTGCGGCCCGCGGCAGAGGTCCTCAAAGCTCTTGCCCGGCTCGCCGGTGGAGTAGAAGCTCAGCGTGTCGCCCTCGGCCCGCAGCGCGTTGTCGATCTTGTATTCGTTGCGTTCGGCCTCGAGCTTGCGCATGGCCTCGTCGCGCGGCATCTCGTAGCGGACGAAAGGCCGGTTCTCCTTCACGATTTCGGCCATCCTGGCTTCGATCCGCTCAAAATCCTCGGGCGTCAGGCTGTGATCGAGATCAATGTCGTAGTAAAAACCGTTGTCCACGGGCGGGCCATAGACCAGCTTCGTGTTCGGCCAAAGCTGACAAATCGCTTCGGCCATCACGTGAGCGGCGCTGTGGCGGGCCACGTGGAGCCCTTCGGGATCGTCGATTTTCAGAGCCGTGAGCTTTACTTGCCCGTCAGTCAGGCGCGTAGAGAGTTCGACCACTTGGCCGTCGACTTTGGCGGCGACGGCCTGATCGGCCAGGCGCGGGCTGAGGGCGCGCAGCACGTCTACGACGCGGACCCCGTCGGGATGCTCGACAACAGTGCCGTCGGGCAACTGCACCTTCACCATGTGGACAAATTCCTCATGGGAGCGGGTTCGCTACAGTCGCCGACACCAGCAGGAATTGCATACGGGCTAAGTTCGACACTTCCGGGACGAAACCATGCCAGGTCCGCGGCTGTTCGCCGCTCCAAGTTAGGCCCGGTCATGTCTGCTTGTTTCGCAAAGTTCGTCCCATGTGTTCTAAATATCGGCCGCCCAACGGCGGCACTATACAACGGTTGGAGTTTATCGGGCAGGCCGCGCAAAAGTCAACCCCAAATCGGCCCCTTGCAGCATCGCCTGGACGCCCGGTGTCTGCCCGTCTCTGCCCTGCCTCCCCCCTTGCGGCCGGCCCGGTTACGAATCAAACTGCGCGGGTGCGTCCGAAGAACCCCGTGAATTAAAGAAACCAATGAATTCGGCGTTACAGATCGCAACCGAGGTCTCAGCCGGGCGGCTGAAAGCGGAGCAGGTTTGCCAGGAAGCACTGGCGCTCATCGCGCAGCGTGACCCGTCCCTGCACGCATTTCTGGAGCTGACGCCGGAGCACGCCCGGCAGCGCGCCGCCGCGATCGATGCAGCCGTCTCGGCCGGTCAGCCGGTCGGCCCCCTGGCAGGCGTGCCGATCGCTGTAAAGGACAATATCTGCACCTTGGCGGGCCGGACCCGGTGCGCTTCGAAGATCTTGGAGGAATACCGCTCGCCGTACAACGCCACCGTAATCGACCGCCTTGAGGCGGCCGGCGCCGTGATCGTCGGAAAGACCAATATGGACGAATTCGCGATGGGCTCCTCCACCGAAAATAGCGGCATGGGCCCGACCGGAAATCCCTGGAACGCGGATTTCGTCCCCGGCGGCTCGTCCGGCGGTTCGGCCGTCGCCGTCGCCGCCCGAATGGTCCCCCTGGCGCTCGGCTCCGACACCGGGGGCTCCATCCGCCAGCCCGCCAGCTTGTGCGGCGTCGTGGGCCTTAAGCCAACGTACGGGCGCGTATCCCGCTACGGCCTGGTGGCGTACGGGTCCAGCCTGGACCAGATCGGGCCGCTGGCCACGAATGTCACGGATGCCGCGCTGCTGCTGGAAGTGGCCGCCGGGCAGGATCCGCATGATTCGACTAGCGTTTCCGAGCCGGTGCCGCAGTACACGGCCGCCCTGGAGGATTCGCAGCTTGCCCAATGTGCGGCCGGCCTTCGCATCGGCGTGCCGAGAGAATACTTCGGGGAAGGGCTGGATCCGGAAGTGCGGACGGCGATTGAAGCGGCGCTCGAGGTTTATCGCGGGCTGGGGGCGAAAATCGTCGAGGTCTCGCTGCCACACTCGCCCTACAGCATCGCCGGTTACTACGTCGTGGCGACGGCCGAATGCTCGAGCAACCTGGCGCGGTTTGACGGCGTGCACTACGGCCGCCGGACGGCCGCGCCGAAGGACCTCATCGATCTGTACAGCTCCTCGCGTGATGAGGGCTTCGGCCCGGAAGTCAAACGCCGCATCATGCTGGGCACGTTCGTGCTTTCCAGCGGCTACTACGAGGCGTATTACAGCAAGGCTTTGAAGGTGCGGCGGCTGATCAAACAGGATTTCGACCGTGCGTTCGAGCAGGCCGACGTGCTGGCCGGCCCGACTTCGCCGACGCCTGCCTTCCGCCTGGGGGAGAAGGTCAGCGATCCGCTGGCGATGTACCTGGCGGATGTGTATACCATCTCGGTCAATCTGGGTGGTCTGCCGGCGCTTTCGATTCCCTGCGGTTTCAGCGCCGCCGCCGGTCTGCCGATCGGACTGCAGTTGATCGGCCCGCTGTTCGGAGAAGCCCGGCTGCTGCAAGCGGCCCGGCTCTACGAGCGCGAGACCGACTGGCACACGCGCGAGCCGCCACTGGTGGCGCAATGTCCGAACTAGAACCCGAGCCGCGGCTGACGCACGAACCGGAACCCGCACAGGAAGGTCCCGAAGCGCGGGTGCCATGCCCAAGCTCTAAGCGCGGGCATGCCCCGGCCACCCCCCCCGACGCTTGCGACCAGGCACACGAAGATTACGAAGCGTGCCAAGAACTCCCGACGCCTATTTCAGAGGGGGCATCGCCGCAGTCAGACGCCGGCGCGCCAGGATTCGAGGACGCCGCCATCTGCGGCATCATCATACTGCTGGCCTTCGTCCTGCGCTTTATCTACATCCTGCAATGGCAACGCAATCCAGGCTTCGCGCACCCGGGCATGGACGAGCTCTACCACGACCAGTGGGCGCAAGCCATTGCAGCCGGTAAGGCGTTCGTGGAAGGGCCATACTTCCGCGCCCCGCTCTATCCCGCTTTCCTGGGCTTCATATACAAGCTCTTCGGGCACAATTACCTGGCACCGCGCATCGTGCAGGCCGTGCTGGACTCACTCAGTTGCGGACTGCTCTTCATCGCCGGCCGGCAGGTGTTCAGCCGGCGGGTAGCCGCGGTCGCCGGTTTTGCGGCCGCGACTTACTGGATGCTGATTTTCTTCACCGGCGAGTTACTGATCGCGCCGCTGCTCGTATTCCTCGATCTGCTGCTGATAATTCTGCTGCTGCGGGCCGGCAAGAAGCCCGGAGCGCTGCTCTATGGACTGGCGGGCTTGGTAATGGGCCTCTCGGCAATCGCGCGGCCGAACATCCTGCTCTTCGCGCCGACGGTTGTCCTTTGGATGCTCGTGCGACATTGGCGCGAGCTGCGGCGTGGCCTGGTCTACGTGGCCTGCATCACGGTCGGTTGTCTGCTGCCGATCCTGCCGGTCACGATTCGCAATTACGTCGTCGGAAACGATCGCGTGCTGATCGCCTCACAGGGCGGCGTGAACTTCTATATCGGGAACAACCCTTGGTCAGACGGACGAACCGCCATCGTACCCGGCACACCCGGCGGCTGGTGGGAAGGCTACTATGCCTCGATCGCGCTGGCCGAGGAGGCAGAGGGGCGCAAGCTCAAGCCCTCGGAAGTGTCGAGCTATTATTACCGCAAGGGCTGGGAGTTCATCACACAGCAGCCGGCCAAGGCGATTTCCCTGTCGGCGCTGAAGCTCAGTTTGTTCTGGAGCAGTTGGGAAATTCCCAATGACAAGGGCGTCTACTTCTGGACCGAGCGCTTTACGCCGATTGTCAAACTGCTGCCGCTCGGCTTCGGGGTGGTCGGTCCCCTGGGAATTCTCGGGCTGTTCCTGAGCCGGCGGCGCGGGCGTGAGCTATTCCCGTTGTGGGGCTTTATCCTGGTCTATTCGGCCAGCATCGTGGTGTTCTTCTGCAACACGCGCTATCGCATGCCGGTCATTCCGCCCCTGATCCTCCTGGGGACCTGGTCCATCTTTGAAACCGTGCGGGCCGTGAAGCAGCAGCGCTGGCGGACGGTCGGCGCC
>JAGPEO010000011.1:18626-27736 GCA_018056925.1 Phycisphaerae bacterium | reverse complement strand
AGAATAACTCCAAACACAAGACGTCTCATAGCTTTTCTCCTTACTCTCAATAAGTGGGAGCGGAAACTCTCGGGCGCAACGCGCACCCGATGGCCGGCGGCGGGTGACACGCTCGGTCGCGCCGCCGGACGCGGGGTTTCAGTAGTTTCCAGTCTCAACTTCCAAGTTTCGAACTTCCGCAAGTTGTTACGATCGTTCAGATTTCGCTCAGTTCTGACCTGCGCCTTCTCACCTCCTTCTGATCCCTACCTCCTGACTCTGCCTTCGCTTTCGCCCGATTGCTACCGCTCGGGCTCTGTTGCACGCGCGCTAGCGCTCGGGCGCTCATTGCCCGCTCGGTAGCGGTCAGACTCCTATCCTGCTCGCTACTGCCCGCCCTCTGCTTCTCGCGGCACGCGCTCGAGCAGTCCGCACGCAGCCTGGGCCGGGGCGGGTTGGAGCTGTCTTGCGCTCGTTGCCGCCGGCACCGCGGGCTCCGGCGCCGGCCGCACGCCCGACAGGAACGCCTCAATGTCGGCCACATCCAGGATGCGGTCGCCGTTGAGGTCGGCCGACGCCAGTTCGGACAGGCCGAGCAGATGCAGTTCGGCCAGCGTGATAGAAGCCCGCGGCCCGCCCTGGCTGCCGGCTGCTATCGTCCGCAACCCGTCGCAGGGCGCATCGCCTATCATCCAGAAGTTGCCGCTGATGAAGCCGAAATCACCAGCCTCCACGCCGCCATCGCCGTCCAGGTCCGCGTGCGGGAACAGCGTGTCGCAAGTTGACCCCGCGTACTTCTGGCCCCACTGGTTGATAAAGACCGCGTAGTCAAGGATGTCGACGTAGTCGCGATCGCCATCATACATGTCGATCAGGTCCCCCTGGATCAGCATGTAGTCACCAGTGAAGTCCACCCGGTAGGCGGTGCCCGAGATTTCCGGTAAAGCCTGTACCGTCAGCGTGTGCAGTTCATCTTCAGCCGTCACACAGGTATATGCGTCATACGGCGGGCTGATGGGCAAATCGTCAAAGATTACGTTGGCTACGCCGCGGTTGCCCACGCCCGGATCCGGATAGGCAACCGGCCTGAACTCGATATCTTTGTCCAATGTGGCGGTTTGGCCTGACGGCGCACGGAAAATGAACCGCACGCAGCGCGTCACGTTGGCGACTATGTCTCCCTGCAGCTCGATGTGGACGACCAGGTCGCTGTAGGGAAGGACCGTAACTGTCTGAATCTGCGGTGCGGACTCGTTGTCGCAGGCGTCCGTCGCAGTCCAGATGATCTGCGTGGTCCCGACGGGGTACGGATCCGTCAGACCCGTGTTCGGCGGGAACCCTTCGCGCTGATAGCTCATTGTCGCCGGATTGCAGTCCAAAGGCGTGGGCGCCGCGATCGCGGGCACGAGCACCGCCGTGCCCAGCCCCGCATCCGCGTTCTGGCTCCGCCCAACGGGCGCAGTGAATGTCGGCGGCGTCGTGTCAGACCACGTTCCCCACACTTCCTGCGGCGGCAAGTGATTGCCACGGCAGTCGTACGCGTCAACCGTGATGGTCACAGTGGCAGAGCAGGCCGTGACGCCGGTAAGCGTCGCACCGCCTGCGATGGTCACGGTGTAGTCGTCCGTCTGCGTCTTGGTAATCGAACTATAGTCCAGCGTCCCGCTAGTCGCGGCCATCGTAAAGTTGACGTCGCCGGCCAACAAACCGCAGGCGTCCCTCAGGACCACGTTCACCGGAACAATCGCGCCGCAGCCCGCGTCCAGGCTGCCGTCGGCCACGCTTGGTTCTGGCGAAAGCGCGGGCGGCGTGCTGTCGATCGCCAAGGCCGGCAAGTCGATCTCCACCGGGTAAATGGGCGTGCTGTCGGGCATCGTCAGGCGCGTCGGGATGCTCCCCGGCTCATCGTCAAACGCGACGAGGCCGGCAGCGCTGCAAGCATCCGTAGCGTCATTCTTGACAGTGAAGTACAGGCGCGCCATGACAGTGTCGGCCGTCGTCCCAGTCCCTGGCGGCGTTTGCACGCCGACCGCGTAATCGATCCGGCCCGGCTCCGGGTCATCGATCCTGCGGGCGGTCGTGCGGGTAAACGGTGCATCGCCGCTGACCGCGCACGGCACGGTGCCTTCCTCGATTTCCGGGTCGTCCACGATTTGCGGCGTCAACCTGCTCGCGTCGTATCGCAGCCGGAACTGCCCGCCGATCACTTCCGTCGTAGCGTTGACCATTCGCAGCTCGACCGCGAGCGTGTCGCCGCGCCGGTAGCACGTGGGCGCGTCCCCCGGCAGCACAAGCTCGACCGTGGCCGGCGCCCCGAGCCAGGGGCAGTAATTGACGTTCAGATCCGAAACGGCGTCGCCCAGGCCGTCTCCATTCTTCATAAGGGCGGGATCAAAGCACTCGGTGAGCGTCGCCTCATCGCTGCCCAACGGATCTTCGGGCCCGCTGGCGTCGCCCCACCAGTTGTTCTGTGCGTCCACCTCGCTCGGCTGCTCATTTTTCAGCCCGTAAGTATGGTTGCTCACGATCGCGTTTTTGTGCGCGCTGAGCGAGACCGGACCTGTGCAACCCTCGTCTGGATCGTAATACGCAATAATCCCGACGTCCCAATCCTCAATCGTGGAGTGCGTGATAGTCAGGTCGACCGTCCCCGTTCCGCTGCCGAAGGCACCAATGCCCCAGCTATAGTCGCCGTCGTGACCCCAAAACGCGCTGTTTGTGATAGTCACCGACATATCCACGCCGCCGCCGGCCCGATCGCGCTGTGCCCCGCCGCTTTCGAAGGGTGCCGGAAGCGGGCGCGCTGGCGTCGCACGGGTTGCGCTCGTGGAGTTGTAAGCGTAAAAGCCATCGCCCGAGTCCGGATGGAAGTTCTCCACAACCAGCCCATCGACGGTGGCGCTCGTGTCAACGCAATACACGCCCGGGAAATTGTCGATGAGCGTAGTATCGCGCACCGCCACCGGGCCGCACGAGTCGAGCACAATGCCGGTCGCGGCCCATGTCCCCGATGTATAGATATGATCCCGAACCAGGCAGCCCACGATGCTGCCGGACGCGCCATCGCAGATTTGAATGCCGTTCTGAGCCGGCATGCCACTTCCCAGCGGCCCGCAACCAGTCACGGTACAGCCCGACACTTGCACCGTCAGGTGCTCGCCCATGAGAGCCATGCCGTTCTTCTGGTATTGAGCCAGGTCCGAATCGGTCACGTTCAGCGTGCGTGGCACTCCATCCGCGTTGAACGCCAAGATGCAGATGCCGTGCTGCCTGCCACTTAGGGGCGTGTCCTGGATATTGGTGATGACACAGTCCTCAACCGCGCCGCCGGCGTTCCAGAAAGCTATGCCGCAAAAGCGATAGTTGCCGTTGCCGCGCCCCAGGCCGTCAACGCGCAGGTTTTCGATTACGACGTCAGAGGCATCGTGTACGTAAATGATGGGGTAGTTCGGAGTAGTGCCGGTCATGAAGAAAAGCGGCAGCGAGCCCAGCGACTGAACGATCGACGGATTCGTCTCGGTGCCCTCGCCGATCAGGCGTGTGCTCGACCCGCTGATTTCGATTTGCCCCTCATAGATACCGGGAGCGATGGAGATTTCGCCGCCGTTATCGCGTAGGCTTTCCCCTGATGGCAGCAGATCCACCGCTTCCTGAATTCGATTGGCTGAACCGGTCTGCCCACCGGCCGCGGTCACCCACAGCCGCGAGAAGTCGCCTGAGAAGCCGCGGTTCAGGTCGGTCCCGCCGCCCAGCCACGGCGTGAAGTCAACGTTTTCCGAAACCATGGCCGCCACGCTCGACTCGTCAGTCGTGCCGTACCAGTTTGCGGAGGCATCGACCAGCAGGCCCGACAGGTTACGCACGGCAAAGGCGACGCCGGCGAAGCTGTTCTCACGTATGACGATCGTGTCCGCGCCGTTGTTGTCGTTGACGACGATCGCCGCGGCATCCCCGGTGGGCCCATACGCCGTCACATCGCTGATGGAGTTTTTGCAAACCAGCGCACCCGGCGTATTGCCTTCCAGGGCGATAGCGTAAGCCCCGCGATGACCCTGCACGCCAGATATCGTGTTATTGGTGATGATCAGGTTTGTGATGCTATGACTCCCCGAGCCGCACACGTTGATGCCCTGGGCAGCCTTGAAGGGTTTATCGCCGATCACACCGTTGATCTGGTTGTTGGTAATCGTGATGTTAGTAACATCCTTATCATCGCAAACAACTTCGATGCCGCAAACGTTAACTGTCTCGGCGCCCCCTGGCTCCGCAAGACCATATACCTGACTGATGATGTTGCCGTTCAGGACGATGTCGCTGGCGTCGCTGCAACGAATCGCGCAGCGGGCGGCAGCCCGCGGGGACAGGCGGAAACCGTTCAGCGAGACGTTGCTGGCGGTGATGTTGAAGATGCCATTAACCGACGCCCCCCCGCGCGATGCACCATCGCCGCCCTCGGTGGTGATGGTCACGCCCCTGTCCACACTGACCTCGCCAGTCTCCTCGTGAGTGGGCGCAACGAGAATCGTGTCGCCGTCTTTCGCGTCATCGATCGCGGCCTGAATGGTTTTGTACTCGCTGCTGGGAACGCGGAGAATTCTCGAATCGAGCCGCTGGCCTGCGGCCGGCGTCTGCGTCTTATGCGGCGCGTCTGCCGGCTGTGAGCCATTTCCTGCCGCGCCGAGCATCCCCCAGGCCGAACTCAGGGCCCAGCCCCCTATCAAAAGAATTCCGAAGAGGCGTGTCATGTCCTTTCTCCTCAAAGTCGAAGTGAGTGCTCTCAGGCGCCAGGTGCGCCCAAGTTGGCCGGCGGCAGGCTGGAAGCGCTGTTGGCCTTGCCGCCGGCCGGGTTCTTGGCTCGACACTTTCACAGTTCCAGGTTCCATAACCTCTGGCACAATGCACCCTTGTCGGCGGCGGGCGGCGGTCACCGGCACCGCCGCCGACCCGGTCCAACTCCGCTATCGCACTGCGCCGGTCGCGCTTCGGCGCCCGACGCACCGCCACACCTCGGCCGGAACAGCTCCCGGCCGCGTCACTTCAATCCACCCCAGTGCGCTGCGCTGGGGTGGCCGAGGTCGGCCGCAGGGTGGAAGGGCCCCGCAGCCGCACATCGGGGAGGCATCGTCAATGCTCTCCCGCCACAGCGGCGGGTTGTGCTCCCTGTTCAAAAGCCGCCACATCCTCAAGGTCGAGAACCCCATCGCCGTTCAGGTCCGCCACCGCTAGCTGCGACAGCCCCAGCACCTCCAGTTCAGAGAGAGTTATTCGCCAGCGTGGGGCTGCCACGCGCGGCGCGGGGGCGGGCATATTGGCACGTTGCGGTTCCGGTTTCGTTCCCCTGGACGCTAACGCGTCGTCTGCTGCGGACTGCTGCGCCCCACCCACGGGCTGCTGCGCCAGGCCCGGGGAAGCTCGCGCATCGCGCGGCGACTGGCGCACCGCCTGTGCCGACTGCCGCACCGCATCGGTCGGGACCGGCGCGTTTTCGGCCAGTTCCGGCCCGGCACGCCCCGGCTCCGCTACCCCATCAAGCTCCGGAACGTCACCAGGCTCTGCGGCACAACGTACGTCACCCAATTCACCAAAGTGGGCGCTGATGAACGCGTAATCAGCCGCGTCCACCACGCCGTCGCCGTTTAAGTCGGCATGCAGCACGTACAGGCCGCACGGCGTATGGCCGTCGCCGTCCGGCAGGTCGGGCGGCAGACTGGTGTCGTAGACGCGCCCCCACTGATGAAGGAATACAGCGAAATCCAGCACGTCCACCACGTCGGCCGGTTCGTCGTAGACATTGATCAGGTCGCCCTGCACTAGCCTCCCGGCCGGACCGGTAAAGGCCACTGCCCAGGCCGCACCGTCCGGCGTCAGTTCCGGCGTTAGCCGCACGCGGAGCGAATGCAACTCATCTTCGGCCGTCACGCAGTCGTAGACGTCGCAGGGCAGATCACTGAAGGTCAGCGAAGCGAAGGCGTCGCCGTCCGGTTGACGAACGAATTCGACGTTCTCATAGCGCTCCACCGTCGCCCCGGATTCGCTGTTGGCGAACACAAAGTTCACACAGCGCACGAGCGTGTCGGGCAGCAATTCGCCCTCCAGCTCGATCTCGACCTGCGCGGTGTTGAACGGAAGGACAGTGATCGTCTGCACCTGCGGCGGACTGACGTTACCGCACTCGTCAACCACCGCCCAGGTGATCGTCGTCGACGGTTGCGTAAACGGCGCAACCAGCGGCGCAGCCCCATCGCTGCGCACCCAAAGGACCGACAAATCTTCCGGCCCGGAGCACTCGTCATGCAAGTCGCTTGGCCAGCCGATCTCGGCCAACCTGAGCGTCAGCCTGCTAGAGCCAGGATCGGCGGTGCGCACCACGTCGGCGGGGCACGTAAATGTGGGCGGGAGGGTGTCCACCACTGTGACGCGGCGCGTGCAGGTGCTCGTCAGACCGCATTCGTCGCTGGCGGTGAACGTAACGACGGCGGTGGCCGTACAGGCATCACTCAGGCCGCCGAAGTCATTTGTGATCGAAACACTTCCGCATGAGTCGGTCGCCGTTGCGCTGGCCAGCCATGCCGCAACGGCCGCGGCGGCGCCGGGTCCGCACTCGACAACGAGGTCGGGGGGACAGTCGAGCACGGGCGGCGTGGTGTCGTTGATGGTAATGGAGCGCTCACAGGTGCTCGTCAGACCGCATTCGTCCGTGGCGGTGAACACCACGGTCACGGTCCCGGCGCCGCCGCAGCCGTTCAGCCCGGTGTAGTCGTTGGTGACAAGTGCGGTGCCGCAGTTGTCGGTCGCGCTGGCGCTCGCCAGCCAGGCGGCTATTTCGGCTTCCGATTCGGGCCCACACTCCAGAACAAGATCGTCGGGACAGATCAGCTCGGGCGGGGTGCGGTCCACGATCGTTATGGTTTGCTGACAAGAATTGCGGTTTCCGCAGCGGTCGGTGGCGGTCCAATGGCGGATGATCGTGCCGGTGCCGCCGCAGCCGGTCAGGTATTCCGTATCCGACCATTCGATCAAAGGCGCGTAA
This sequence comes from Phycisphaerae bacterium, assembly GCA_018056925.1. GTDB lineage: Bacteria > Planctomycetota > Phycisphaerae > UBA1845 > Fen-1342 > JAAYXS01. The sequence goes on along the minus strand of JAGPEO010000011.1, from coordinate 20,727 downwards.
TCACAGTTGTCGTGAGCCGAAGCCCAGCCGGTGTGGTCCGGAGTGCGCGCCTCATCGCAGCCGATTTCGACGTCCGCGGGGCGAGTTATGGTCGGCGCGACATGATCCGCCACGTGCGCGTCCACCAATTCAGGCGTAACGGGATGCCCGAGCGTGTCAGACAGGCGCGACGGCGGCGAGTGGGCCCGCCAGACCAGCAGGCCGTCCTGGTCACAAATGTCCACCAGCGCCGCGAACGTCAGGACGGCCATGCGGCGTGTCCCGTGGCCGCTCGCCCCGTCGTCGCCATCAGGGTCGGGATGAGCGCCGGGTTCGTGCACGCCGACCGCATAATCGAGCTCGCCTTCTGAGATTCGCCTGCGAATTTCCATTTCGAACGGGTTGAGGGGATCACTTTCGGCGTGGTCTCCCGGAACCGCGTCGACCAGCGCGAGCTTGGAGGCGTCCCATGAGAGGAAGAACTGCCCACCCGTGATCCCCTCCGCAATGTTATTCATCCACACTTCGACGGTGACCGCATCCCCTGTCCGGTAGCAATCCCGGTCGGCAACCAGCGTTAACGTTTCCGGCTGCGGGGAGGACGTGGGTTCACACGACGCATCCGGCGCCCAAACAGTGCCCCCCGCGGCGATGCATTCGGGCTCTGAAAGCTGCTCGCAATAGCCGCTCGGCACGCAGCAGGCGCCGGCGGGCGGGATGACATTCAGCGTGTAATCCTCAACTTCGCCATAAGCCCGGATACCGCAGGGATTGGGATCCGGATTGTTGCAGTCAATACGGATGCGCACGCGCTTCGGGCCGGGCAGCGTGCCCGCCGGTACGGTGAATGGATGGCGATAAGGCGGCGAGGCGCCCCCGCCGACAATGTCGCCGATCCACTCGGGCGCAACATCCTCAAAAATGTGGTCACCGTTCCAGTCAATCCAGACGCTGCATACGTCGCCCTCGAAGGGCAGGCCATTCGTGACCGTTATCAGGTACTGCTCCCCGGCGACGACACAGGTCCCGAGGTGGGTGTAATCCGCATACCGTTCGCAGCCGCTGGCGTTGTCAACTCGGCCAATTTGGATGCGTGCGATATGCTCCTCGCAAACGGCGGAGCCGGCGGTACAGTAATCTGTTGTACAGGGCGAGGGTTCGCACGGGATGGTCAAGCCGATGAAAGCGCCGCCCGCGCTTTCGCACGTACTTTCAGGAAGCTCTTCACATGCCCCCGCGCTGAAGCAACAGGCGCCCGTCGCCGGCGAGCAGGGGGCGATGTCACAGCTCGTCCCGCCGCCCTGCCACACGCCGGAGTACAGGGTCAGGCACAGCGCCTGGTCGCACTCATAGCAGGCGCCGGCGATGCAGCACGCGCCATAGCAGTCAACCGCTGCGCACAAACTGCCCGGCCCCTGCCAGATGCCCGCGTGCGATGTCCAGCAGGCTGCCGCCGTGCAAGTGTCCCAGCACACGCCGCCCAAAGCACAGCAGGCCCCCGTGGGTTCCTCAAGGCGCGTCATGGGCGGCCCGGCAGCGGCGTCTCCTCTGACCGGAACAGTTGTACCTGTGCATGCCAGAACCAGCATACCTGCTGTGTACATGATGCCTTTGCGGATCATCGGCCGTCCTCCACACCCACCCGGCTGCATCTCCACCTTGCGTGCCTTCGACCCGCGCGGCGCACCGGTCCCGCCGCTCGCTGGTGTGTTCTCTGTCGCAATTGAGAACTCGGCCCCAGCCCTAGGCGCTTCGGACGCGCTGTCGTGGACACGCTCCTTCTCCCGCTCGGCGCCGCTACCGTGGGTTGCGCGGCTCATGTGCCGCGAACCCGCTGCGCATGCGCGAGCTATCACAAACTAACACCCGGACGAAATTTGCCACCGGGCGTTAGACGTCGGGAAGCCACTCGCTCGCGGCTAAATCAATCAAAGGCGGCAAATATGACCGGCCGCCGGATCTCCGCGTTGCAGACCAACGCAACGAAATTGCTCGGGCCTCCTGATGACAATGAGCGTACAGGATTTCGCCCCAGGCCCGCTACGCATAAACTGATAGGTGCAAAATTAATCGTCACGATTGCGGCCTGGCCAGCCGGCGCTGAGTCACCACCAGTCGTACA
>JAGPEO010000011.1:0-18526 GCA_018056925.1 Phycisphaerae bacterium | reverse complement strand
GGCCTCCTGATGACAATGAGCGTACAGGATTTCGCCCCAGGCCCGCTACGCATAAACTGATAGGTGCAAAATTAATCGTCACGATTGCGGCCTGGCCAGCCGGCGCTGAGTCACCACCAGTCGTACAACCACTCCTACCTGGTCGCGGGTGCCCAACTTGGCAAACAAAGCGCGCATGTGCATGCGAACAGTGTTGACTGAGATATTCAGCCGTGCCGCCATTCCCCCGTAGGTGAACCCTTCGCACAGCAGCTTGGCAACTTCCACTTGGCGCGCACTCAAGTCCAGCGTTTTGGCCAACAGCAACCAATCCTGTTCACTGAACGGGCTACAGCCCGGTTCTCTTACCGATTCGCGCTCATGATCCCGACGGTGGCGCGTTGGCATAAACCACCCTCCGACTAGTTCTGCGCGTGCTTTGAAGTCAAGCTGAGCGGCCGTCAGATGCCGTAATCAATATCATCCCTGCCGCGACCCGCGTCTACGCATAAAAGGATAGGTCTACGCCCGGCGCGCGACCAGCGGTCGCGGTCCGGGCGCAAGGGCCCCCGCGCGGTGTAGCCCCGGAGCCAGTCGGGCCTGTCTACTTTCGGCCCGATAACTGGCGCCGTTAATCCCAGCCGGCCGACAATACACACGGTCGTGCAAAAGTCTGGACAACGTCATGCAAAAGTCGGCCGGACAATATCTCAGCCTACGCCCGCCAAGACCGCCATGGCCTCGACGTACTTCACAAGCTCACCCACTTCGCTGTCCGGATCGACCGGGATCGGGTCGTTGAATCCGTTCTGCCCAGGAAGGAACTCGTAGTACGTATTAGCAGTCGCCAGGTTGTGAACGTTGCTCTCATCCTGGTTAAGGATCACACCCACCACACCCGGCGGATTGCTATTCCCGGCCAGGAGAACGGCACGGTGGATGCCGTCGCCCTCCTGGACGAAGAGACGCGTCCCGTTCGCCGTGGCCGACACACGCGTTACGCTCGCGCGACCCCAACCGCTGGGCGGCGGCTCGGGCGGTGACCCTGCCGGGGGAAGCACGGCCAGGTATGACCACCCGTGATCGACCGCCAGTTCGGGCCGGCTATTGGTGAACACCGCATGGATTTCGACGCTCTCTCCCGGATTGCCTCCGGCCAGGAATACGCACCGCACTCCGTTGGGGTACTGGTGCGTCAACTTCAGTACGGAATTCGGCGGAACCACGTACTGCTGACCCAGCACGATGCTTGTGATCTCGACCAGTTGCGCGGGAACGCTGCTTGCTTCTTCGGTCATTGTGATTTCTCCTCGATTTGAATTGCCCCAGATCCGTTCAACGCCCGGCGGCGCGTCACGGTAACAAAAGCAGCACTTGTCAACGCTGCCAGAATTGGCACCGTTGGATTTGCCAGATAGCCGAAGTCGCGGTACGCCTCAACCGCGAAGAGGCCGGCCAGCACGATCATGGCCAGCGTCAAAAATCCCAGTTTGGCCAGTGATCTGTGCAGGAACAGCGCAACAAGACCGCCGGCGAGCACCGCCACGCTGATAATCACCCAAGCTTCGTTCTCGGTCGGGGTTCTGACAGCGGAATAGCGGCTCATCGCTTCAATCGCCGCGGCGTGGCTGTAGACTCCGCTCACCTCCCTCCCGTCTGGGTACGGGTGCCGGTCCACGCCTGTGCGCAAATCGCCCATAATCACGATCCGCTGACCTAGCCAGCGCCTTAGCTGCTCCTGATCAGCAGTAAAAACATCCTGGTATTCGATCGTGCAGCGCGCCAGGACGTCATCCGGTGGGATCGTGATATAGTAGTGCCCAACCACGTCATTCCGCAGCAAGCCGAAATCCGGGTCGTCTTCCGTCAGCGGCCAACGCCCGGTGAGTTGCACGTAGTACCCATAGAGCGGGCGCTTGCCCTGCGTATTCCAAAAGCGCGACTCCAGGCTGCACGTCTCGCCATCAACCTGGAGGTGAAATTCTGCCCCCGGCCGGAACGCCGCGTTGACCGCGGCCAGCGCCAGGCAGGGCACGGGCACGTTCTCAGGGCGTTCTACAGTAAGATCGAGTGACCAGGGGCGTTCGGCGGACATATCCCCGGTTGCGGCCGCCCACTTCGCTTCTTTAAGTACGGCTGGGCTGAAGGTCGGCTCGGAGTCTATGTGCCAAGCCCTGGTGGTAAGCAAGACATCGCGCCCCGCACTGCGTACCGCACGTATGCCGCGCGCCAGCGACTCATCGAATTCTGACGGCCGCTCAAAATTGATATCCCACACCAAGGCCTTCAGGCCGCTATCCGCCAGCCGCTCCATCAGCGCCCCATGCATGCAGCGCAGGCTACGGAGATTTGCGGGGTCCACATTGGTCAGATTTGCCTGCCGCGCCAGAGTGGCAATGTCGGTCCGATCCGTAAGCCCTATGACGCGCACGTGCTCGAAGTCTGAACTCCCGGCACCGGCGGCAAACCAGGCCAGCACCCGTAAGAACTGCTCATGCGCTGGAATCCAGTAGTAAACATAGCGTTCGAGCGAACACCACGCGTACGCTATGAGTACGAACGCCCCCAGCGTGGCGAGCAATGAATGCCGCCGCAGCGTGCGCCGCCCGCGCGTCATCGCCAGATAAAGCAGACTATCTCCGCGGGCCTGAATCGGCTCGCCCGCCAGGTAGCGGCGAACGTCGTCCGCCAACTCTCCGGCACTCTGATAGCGGCGCTCACTCGGCTTCTGCAGACACTTGAGAACAATCGTCTCCAACTCGTGATCGATCTGCCCGCAAACTGCGCTCGGCCGCCGCGGGTCGGCATTGATGATTCGGTCCAGCACGTCCCGCATGTTGCCAAACATGTTGTACGGAAGCTGGCCCGTCAGCATTTCGTACAGCATGACCCCGAGCGAGTACACGTCGGTGCGGATGTCTACTTTCCCCGGAACCGCTTCGGCCTGCTCCGGGCTCGCCCAGGGCAGGCTGCCCATGAACTGCCCGGTGCGCGTCACCTGCGTGACTTCCAGAGCGCCGGCCGTCTTCGCCAGACCGAAATCAAGGACGTGCGGTTCGCCGTTTTCATCCACTTGGACGTTGCCCGGCTTCAGGTCACGATGCGTGATCCCCTGTTGATGTGCCGCGGCCACCGCGTCGGCCAACTTGGCGAACAGCAGCAGTTTGGCACGGATAGAAGGCTCGCTGCGCGACCACTTGTCGAGCGATTGCCCGGGGATGTAATCCATCACGTAGTATGCGTGTCCGCCCGCTTCGCCGCTGTCGTGAATCGTCACGATATTTGGATGCCGGAGCTGGGCCAGAATCTTAATTTCGCGCTCGAACCGCAGCTTTTCGGCGCGGCTGGCCAAAGGCCCCTCTCTGACCACCTTGATGGCGACCTGGCGTTTGGTCAACTTCTGGATCGCCTGGTAGACGGTGCCCTGAGCCCCGGAATGCAGCTCTTTGACGATTTCATATCCGGGGAAGGCCGTGGCCAACAGCGAGGAGCAGTCGATTACCGAATCAGTCAGCGCCGCGAGCGCATCCAGGTCTGAGCCGTCTTCGTTTTGTGCGCCGGTCCCCACGAGAATTGTGGGCGAATCGCATTCGACTTCCGTAGCACCGCTGCTGCGCAACGCCTCGACCGCCCTGCGGCAAGCCGGACATTCGTCCAGGTGCCGCGAAAGCTCCTGGACTTCAGCACAGTCAGCCGCCCCGCGGGCCAGCACTCCAAGTTGTTTGCGAGACAGACAAGCCATAGACAGTCCCTGGTGAACGAGATCGAGGTAGCAGGCAGCATACCCGATTCGCGCGCACCAGGCGACTAGCCCCCATCAGATAGATTTGCGAATTGCCGGTCTAACCTTCCCTTTGCAGCACCACGCTGGGCGCCGCAGCCGCCGACATACCGCCTGTCACGGTTTGACGGCGGCTGCCCAATGGGCCATGGTTGAGTACAGTCTCCCGCTATGGGCAGCTTTCCGCTACGGCTGCCCGGCCATCGCGGGGGCCGCTATTTGCGTCACCACACCGCCCTCGCCCTCGAATTCCACCTCACTGATGCTGTCGAAGGGCATGTTGTTATTTCTGAAGAAGTTGACCAGGTCCTGCTTGGTCGGGGATTCGAGGATACAGACAATCCTGCCCTCACTGAGGTTGCCGGCCGAGCGGTGACCCTCGACTACCGGATCGCGTCGTACGCGTTCCGCCAGCTCCTGCACCTGCTGAAACGTCATTGAGCTGGGCGGCATCGTATGAATGCACATGAATTTTGGCATGTTGAAAATCCTCAAGAATTGTCACGTTTTGTCTGACCGGTCGGATTTCGGATGATAGGTAGGTCAACGCCGGACGGCAGTGCCCTTCGAACTATCTACGCCCTAAAATTGCTGTCACGCCTTTTCGCAGGCGCCGCCCGGCCGCCTGATACGAGCCCGCAGCGTCAGCAAGGGTACCCCATCCACCAGATCCGAGCCCGCAGCGCCAGCAAGGGCGACAGTTAACAGTTACTTGAGCCCCATCGGCCCGCGCGAAGCGCGCGCCAGCGCGGCCGGAATTGCATCCGCCACCTCGCGCGCCAGATAGCCGAACCCGCCGATCTGCCGGGCGCAAGCCTCAGCCGCCGCCCCGTGAACATACACTCCCAGGCAGGCCGCTTCGAATGCACCGAACTGGCCCCCCGCCTGAATGCCCTGCCCCAGCAACGCGGCCACGAGCCCGGTCAGCACATCGCCCATGCCGCCGGTCGCCATCCCGGGGTCGCCGCTGGTGTTGAAGTACGCCCGATCAGCCGTGCAGACGACCGTACGAAAACCCTTTAAAACCACTACTGCCCCGCTCAGGCACGCATACTCATGCGCTATTCGCAACCGGGTCTCGTCATCATCCCCCTTAGTTTCGGCCAGCCCCGCCCCCCTGCGTAGCCGCGCCATCTCGCCCGGGTGTGGAGTGACGATGGTTTGCTGGCCCGACCGGCTAGTCCACCACGGCGTCTTGCTGTGGCTGAGGTTGTTCAATGCGTCGGCGTCCAGCACGAGCGGCGCTTTCAGGCTCTCCAGAAGTAGCCGCACGAACGCCGCCGCGCCGCCCGACTGGCCCAGGCCCGGCCCAATGGCGACCACGTCCGGCCAGGTCAAATCGAAAGCATCCAGCGCCCGTTGTCCATCGACTTGGTGCTCCGCGTTTTCCGGTAGGGCTGCCGTCATCAGACACGGCTCGGTCGTTGCCACAACCGGCTGAACGGATTCGGCCGTGCAAACCCGCACCAGACCCGCCCCGCCGCGCAAGGCTCCCAGCCCGGAAAGGACTGCCGCCCCGCTCATGCCGCGGCAGCCGGCAATGATCGCGACCTTGCCGGCCTGGCCTTTGTGCATGCCCGGCGGACGCGGCGCCAGGTACGGAAGCTCGGTAATTATCTGTGGCGGGCTATGCCCCGTGCTCATCTTTTTTCTCCGCCGCATGCGTGGGATCGGAGTTTGAAGCGGCCTGTTCTGTTTCGTGCTCTCCGAGCCGGTTGATCAGCGCGGCCTGGCACGCCGCCCCAAAGCCATTATCGATGTTGACGACCGAAACGCCCGGCGCGCACGTATTCAGCATGCCCAGCAGCGCCGCGAGGCCCCCAAAACTCGCCCCGTAACCGACGCTCGTGGGAACCGCGATCACCGGCGCCGCCACCAGCCCCGCCACCACGCTCGGTAGCGCGCCCTCCATCCCCGCCACCACGATCAACACCCGCGCGGCCTGCAGCGCTTCCGCGTGCGCCAGCAACCGGTGCAACCCCGCCACGCCCACGTCGTAGTACGTTGCAACCCGCTGATCCATCAGCTCCAGCGTAATCCGGGCTTCCTCCGCAACGGGCAGATCGCTCGTCCCGGCACAAACCAGGCCCACCACGCCCGTCGTCAGCCGCGGCGGCTGCTGCCGCAACGTCAGTATCCGCGCCGCTTCGTGATATTCGGCCGCCGGGTAACGCTCCAGCACCGGCCCAGCCGCGGCGGCGCTGACCCGCGTCGCCAGCACGTTGTTTCCTTGGGCCGCCAGCCGCGCGAAAATCGTCTCCACCTGCGCCGGGGTCTTGCCCTCCCCAAAGATGACCTCCGGCTGTCCGCAGCGTAGTCCCCGGTGGTGGTCGACACATGCGAAACCGAGATTTTCAAACGGCCACTTCCGCAGCCGGCCCAGCGCCGTCGCTACTTGGACCTCGCCGGCCGCCAGGCTTTCGAGCAGGTTTTTTAAAGCTTGAGGTTCCACTCAGACTCCGCGCTTTTACGAGCCGTTTCCGATAGAATCAATTGATGGTAGTCTACTCGTGAGTGAGCGCATGAAACAGACGCAGAATCAGCCGCTGGAAGTCGTCGAGCCGATCGGCAAGCGCGTGCTGATCCGCAAAGACGAGGACAAGAAAACCACCAAGGGCGGCATCCAGTTGCCTGGCAACATCGAAATCCCCACCATCACGGGGCGCATCGTCGCCGTCTCGGCCCTCGTGCAGCGCGACGAGGACTACCCCATCTCGCAGTACGACAAGGTGCTTTTTAATCCCAAGAACGCCATCCCGGTCGACTTCGAGGGCGACAACCGGCTGTTCGTCGTGCCCATCGAAGACATCGTTGCGGTCTTCCGCCGCGGCGGCTAGCGACGGCCGCAGCTCACGAGCTGCCGATTAAAATCCCCGTCAAAAACACCAGCACCCCGCCCACGACCACTTGGAACGCGGCGGACATGAAGGGCGTGTCCATGTAGCGATGCCGCACCCATGAAATGACGGCCAACTCCAGCGCCACCACCGCCACCGCCACCGTCGTCGCCACGTGGAAATTCTGAATCAGGTACGGCAGGGTGTGCCCGACTCCGCCCAACGTCGTCATCACTCCGCATACCAGCCCGCGCGCCCAAGGGTGCCCACGACCGGTCAGGCTGCCGTCGTCACTCAGCGCTTCGGCGAATCCCATGCTGATGCCGGCCCCCACCGACGCCGCCAGCCCCACCAAAAACGCGTCCCAACTGTCGCGCGTCGCGAACGCCGCCGCAAACAGCGGCGCCAGTGTCGACACCGAGCCATCCATCAGCCCGGCCAAACCCGGCTGGACGATTTGCAACACGAATAGCCGCCGCCGGGCCTCTTCCTCCGTACTCCGCGCGTCCGCCGTAAGGGTCTCCTGCCGCAGCCGCTCGGCCAGCGCTTCGTGCACGCGCTCTTCGTCGGCCAGGTCATTCAGCAGCTTGCGGATCCCGACATCCGTGACGCGCTTTGCTGCTCGCAAGTAAAAGTTGCGGACCTCGGCCTCCAGCACGACCGCCTGCTTGCGCACGGTCTCCAGGCGCAACGGCCGCGCCAGCCACACCGGGCGGCGGCGCACGAAGCCCCGCACGTCCTCGCGGCGGACGAGTGGGATATGCTCGCCGAAGCGTTCGCGGTAAACATCAAACAAGCGGCGGCGGTGGTTGGCCTCCTCCTGCTGCATGCGGTCGAAGATCTCCGCCGAAGCGGGGTAGTCCTGCCGCAGACCGTCGGCGAAGTCGGCGAAAATGCGGGCGTCCTCCTCCTCCAAGCCGATTGCCAACGCCAGGACTTCGCGTTCACTCAAACTATCGAAGCTACGCATGCCGCTGTGATCCTCCTACTGCCTGCGGATACTTCTGTACCCTCCCACCGCGTCAATCCGCCACCTAAATTTGTATTTTTGTATTATAGCAGTCCAGTAAGTAGCGCCCGCGTGTAAGAAGCGCGCGCAATTGAAAAGCCCGGAACCTACCCGCAGGTCCCGGGCTCTTCCGATGTTGTCGCCTCCGCCGGTGTGCTCACGCAGGCTTACCGCGACGCATTTCGCGCGCCGGCGCGCCCGGCTCAATACCCGGACTGATCCCCGCTGCGCCAAGTACCGCCGCGCCACATGCCGGCCGCCGGGAACCGCCCGCCGCGCTCCCCAAAACCGGCCTGTTGGAACATCCCCGGCCCGATCTCGTGCGCCCGCCGCGCGATCAGCACCGGCCGGCCGTTAAGGAACACGACGTGTCCGCTGACCATGATCCGGCTGCCCGGCTGCGGCACGAAATTCGCGTTTTCCGCGTTAGGCCCAAGATCGACCAACTGCTCCTGCCCGCTGGCGGTGCGCACGTTGACCAGCACATCGTTCGGATTCAGCTCGTTGCTGAACTGCTGGGCCGGTATGTGCTGCTCAATTGAACCCAGTATCCGCAGGCGCTGCCCTTGACCACTCATCATGCCGCCGACTCCCGGCTGCTGACCGTAGAAGCCGGCCGTCTGACCGGGGGTCCAGGTGCCGTACGCGCCCGGGTGCCCGTACTGCTGCCAGGGCATCTGCTGCGCGCCCTGCCAAGTGCCCTGGCCATATTGCCAAGGAGCCTGCTGGCCGGACATCCAGCCCGGCTGGCCGGTCTGGCTCCAGGTGCCGTGGCCCGCCAGGCCATACGGTCGCTGAATGCTCCAGGTGGGCTGATCGCTCTGCCACTGCGTGCCGGCTCCCTCATATGTGCTCATCTGTCCATAATCCCAACTGGGCCGCGGCATCGCCTGCGTTGTGTACTGGCGTTGACCGTAGTACGGGCTATACTGTCCCGAGTATGGCACATTCTGCCAGCCCTGCTGGCTGCTCGAAGTGTACTGATCTCCATAGGGGTTGTATTGCCCGCTGTACTGGCCCACTTCCGGATACGCCTGACTACCCGTCTGCTGCGCCAGTCCGATACCGGCCAAGCTTAGGGTAAAGGCGCCCAACACCAATGCTCTGATCATGCTGTACTCCCTGTCATGTAGACAACGTCCCGAGACACCCGCGTGCACTCGTCATCTAAGCGCATTATACCGGTCGGAATACAGGGACGGCCTTATGCACACTGAATTCACCGTCACCTGACCGGCTTGTATACGCGCGGCTGCGGCGCACGGCGCGCCGCCCGAATAAATACACATGCCACTGGTCTGCCGTCCCCAACGACACAAGTATTAACACGCGGCGCAGTGCCACTCTACACAAGTGATTACGTTATCCAACCAGCGCGTCCAATCCGATACGACTGTTCGTCATTAATCGACTCGTCAGACGGTGGCTGGGTAGGCGCAGGAGATTGGGCGATGTATTTCACTCTCAGCTCTGTTGAGTTATTCTCCGCGTAGTCAGCAGGCTGTCGGGCCGGCGGCCGGCACAACCCCTCAAGGGTGCTGTGGGCCGTCGACGGCGAGCCGCTGTCAGTGAATAAGGTGATGCCTTCGGAAACGGAATTCGAGAGCACATGAACCACGTTGAGCGCTTCCGCGCCGTGATGACCTTCCAGCCGGTGGACCGCTGGCCGCGCTGGGAATGGGCCATGTGGTGGGACAAAACCATCGCGCGCTGGCACACCGAGGGCCTGCCGCGCGAGCTCAATCACCTCCAGGTCTTCGACATCGCCCAATATTTCGGCCTCGATCCGTACCAGCAGTTCTGGTTCAGCCCGACGGACCCGAACCTCGCGAACCATGTGGCCGGCCTCGTCGCGGATATGGACGACTACCGGCGCATTCGCCCGCACATCTTCCCCTCGCACGCGGCGGCCATCGCCGGCATGGCGCCCTGGGCGCAGCGGCAACGGAACGGCGACGTGGTCGTGTGGTGCACGATCGAGGGCTTCTTCTGGCTCTTGCGCACGCTGCTGGGCTTTTCGAGCCTCATGTTGGCGTTCTATCGCCGGCCGGAATTGCTGCACGCGATCAACAACGACCTGCTGGAGTACAACCTGGCCCTGCTCGAGCGAGTGTTCGGCGTGTGCGTGCCGACCTTCGTGACGATCGCCGAGGATATGAGCTACAACCAGGGCCCGATGATTTCGGAGCAGATGTTCGCGAGCTTTTTCGCGCCGTACTACCGCCGGCTCGTGCCGCGCTTGCAGGAGCGCGGCATCCCGCTCTTTGTGGACACTGACGGCGACGTGACGCTTCTGGTGCCGTGGCTGCAAGACCTGGGAGTAACCGGCGTGTTGCCGCTGGAGCGCCAGGCCGGCGTGGATGCGCTGCGCTTGCGAGCCCAGTTTCCCAGGCTGTGCATGATCGGCCATTTCGACAAGATGACGATGAGCCGCGGCGAGCCGGCCATGCGGGCCGAGTTCGAACGCCTGATGCCGCTGCTAAAAACCGGCGGCTTCATTCCCAGCGTTGATCATCAGACGCCCCCGGACGTATCGCTGGAGCAGTATCGCTGCTATTTGCGATTGCTGGAGGAGTACACGCGCGGAAGCTAAACGTAAGCGGCGACGCGCTTTCCGGGGCTCGGATCATTCATCTTCAGCGGGTCGAGTGCGGCGCCGCTTGGTTTCGGAGCGCTGCCGCTTGCGGCGCAGCCGGCGTTCGCGCGAGCCGGCAGTTGGGGCGGTCGGACGGCGGCGCGGCGCGACATACAGGGCTGAAGCGAGCAATTCGAGCAGGCGTTCTTCAGCGGCCGCCCGGTTTCGGACCTGCGAGCGCTCGCCCTGCGAGACGACCCGCAGGCGGGCATCGCGCGTCAGCCGGTGGCGCAGGCGCTGGCGGATTCGGGCCTTGTCCGGCGGCGAAAGCAGCGGGCAGGCCGCGAAGTCGAACAGGAGGACGGCGCGCGTGCTGACCTTGTTAACATTCTGTCCGCCGGGGCCCGCCGAACGTTCGAAATCGAACTCGATCCACGGCGTCAAATCGGATATGTGGAACCGGCATCGCGACATTTAGCGCCACCGCGCTGGCGGTATTCCGGGGCTACTTTGCGAAGATTCGCCGTGGCGAACACGCGTCGCCGTGGCGAGCCCGGGATTTCATCATTCTACGCGGTCAGGCGTGTTAGTGGCATTCCGCGGCGGCACGCCCCGGCTCTGATCGTCCGCCAAGTTAGTACATTCCGGGGCGATACACCCCCGGCTCCGATCAGCACAGCGCCAGGTATGCCGCCGCGAAATAAATTGCGATGCGGATTCGTTGTGGTGTCCAAGCAAAAAACACCTTTCGCCTCCTCAGGCTGATCTCGCCTATACCAAGCGCCGCCAGTGCCGAGCGCCGCCGGTATCATGGTTCATCCCATGGTTTTTCTGTTTCTATGCACATGGGGCGGGCGGATCAAGCGCTGACTGTTTCGTGGGCCGCGGGCGTCAGTCCAATCGACCAGCGCGTCGCAGCGCACCCTTATTACCGGGTTACCCCCGGTGCCGCGGCGGGTTGCAGTGGCGGATAGTCGACAGGGCCCGGTAACCGCGGCCGGACAATGCCGCCGACAGTAGGCCGGATAACTAAAGCTGAATCCGAGTGTTGGCGCCTGGGTCCGGCGGGCGGTATCGGTCAGGGTCAGTCCAGGGGATCGCCGAATTCCAGAACCCAGTAGAGCCCATAATCCCCGCCCTGGCGCAATCCCACGCCCACTTCAGTATAAGTCTCGCCCAGCATGTTCTCACGGTGACCGGGGCTGGCCATCCAGTCAGCCACGACCTGCTCAGGCGAAGTCTGCCCGGCCGCCAGGTTCTCGCCGATCATCCAGTACTCGTATTCGAACTCGGCCGCCCGTTCCGCCAAGTCTGAGTGCGTGATGGGGTTCACGTGGGCGAAAAAGTCGTAGTAGATCATCTCGCAGGCGTACTGCTCAGCCTGCGCGTCGAGCACGTCGTTGCGCGCCAGCGGTTCAAGTCCGTGGCGCATGCGTTCGCTGTTGAGCAGTTGCCAAACACGATCGCGCCAGGCCTCGGCCTCGGGGGGCTTGCCGCAACCCGGAAAACGCCTTTCAAGCGTGTCCCGCGCTTCCGTGTGGTCTACCGGGTCAGAGACGGACCCGCTGCTGAGGCCGGTATTGTTTGCATTCTGGCTGCCGCCGGGGTAGACGTCAGGCTGGGTGGTGCTGTTGAGCGGACATCCGCCCAGCAGGAGCGGAAGGGCCGCAATTCCGAGGACGAAGAGGGCCGGCGCGCGGCGGCCGACGGAACCAGAAAAAGGGCGCGGCATAGGCAACTCCCGCCTCCGGGGCGAAGGAAGTCGGAATCACTTCCATCATAGCAAGTGGGGCAAGACCTTGATACGACTGGCGGAGCCCCCCATACTTAGCAGCGAAGGCGCCTCGTGTGCGCACGCGCTGATAGTGAGGAGTTTGTTGCATGCATTCCAATCGTCGCCTCGTCGTGTTCCCAGCGGCGGTCGCCCTGGCGCTGCTTCTCCTGCCTCTTCCGGGCTGCGCGCCCGGCGTCTCCGACGGCGATGACAAGGGCGGGACCGGCAAAGTGTTCAACAACCCGCCGGTGGCTAAAGCGACGGCTGATGTGACCCGCGGCATCGTACCGCTGAAGGTACGCTTCGACTCTTCGCGCAGCACGGACTCCGGCGGCTATATCGTGTCGCGCGTGTGGGATTTTGGCGATGGGGCAACGGCCACCGAGATTGCGCCGACGCATGTGTACAACGAGGCCGGGCAATTCAGCGTCACGCTGACGGTCACCGACAACCAGGGGGCCACCGATACGGACTCGAGCATCACCATCTTCGCCACGCAGGCGCCGGTGGCCATCATTCAAGCTGACAACTACACGGCCGAGTTTGCGCCCGCGACCATCTCGTTCGACGGTTCGCAGTCCTACGATCCGGACGGCAGCGTCGCCGGTTATCTTTGGAGTTTCGGGGACGGGGCGACCGCGTCAGCGGCGAAGGTGCAGCACACGTTCTCGCGGCCCGGCAATTTCCGGGTGCGTCTGACGGTCACTGACAATTTCGGCGTCAAGAGCTACGCCGAGCGGGTGGTGGTGGTCGGGATCGGCAAGCCGGTGGTTTCGTTCCGGGTGCCCGATGAGACAGTGACCAACATCGCGCTGGCGCGGGAAGCACCCCTGTGGATCTCGGCCACTTACGAGGTCGAACCGGGGACTCCTTACATGATCTCCGCCGGGCTGGACCGTGACCGCGACCCCTGCGACGCGCAGGCCATCTTGTATGACGCGCGAACCGGCGACCTGCTGCACCATCTGCTCGGCGCCGAGCTGCCGGTGCGGACGGCCGCTTTCTCACCCGACGGCATTCTCGCCCTGCTGGCCGGTGACGACGGCATGCTCCGGCTGTACGACGCCAACTTTGGCGAACCACTCGTGAGCATCGACAGCGGGGCTGACAGCGTGAACTGTCTGGCGTTCGCTCCGGACGGCAACCGCTACGTTTACGGGTGCAACGACGGCGGGTTGGTGATACGCCACACGCAGACGGGTGAGATAGTGCGCACGTTGCAGGCCGCCCCGAACTCGGCCGTTCTAAGCGTGGCGTTCTCGTCGGCGGCCGAGGCGATTGCCAGCGGCAGCGCTGACGGCAATGCCGTTCTCTGGAACACGGCGGGCGTGCAGATCATGGTCTTGAACGAGGCGATCGGCGGGCACTCCGCGGCGGTCAACGCCGTCGCGTTCTCCCCGACCGACTATGCCTACCTGGCAACGGGCAGCGCAGATCGCACGGCCAAGCTCTGGCAAATAGAGCCGCTGCAACTGCTGCTGACCTGTACCGGGCATACCGACGAAGTCACCTGCGTGGCGTTTTCGCCCGGCGGCGGGCTGCTGGCCACGGGCAGTCTGGACCAGCGCGTCGCGCTTTGGAATGCGAAAACACGTGCTGCCACGCCCATGGCGGTTTTCGAGTCATTCGACGCGGGCGTGACGAGCCTCGCGTTCTCGCCTGATGGAACCGGACTGCTGGTCGGCTGTGCCAACGGTTCGGTTCACATAATCGACCTGGCAACGCAGCTCACGATACGGACGCTGGAACCGTGCACCTCGGCGATCAGCTCGGCCTGCTACAACGCGGCGGGCTCGATGATTCTCCTGGGCGTTGCGGCGCAGAATGGGATTCCGCTGGACACGCTTAATCACGAGGGAGCCGATTTGAATGTGCGCGTGCCGGCGGCCCTCGATTTGACCTCTCTGACAGATGCGGAGCTTTCCAACGCCTGCGGGGAAGCCGGGTGTGCCCCGTACTACCTGTGGGTGCAGTTGGACACGGACATCACCGAGCCGGTCCGCGCTTACGCCAGAGCGACCGTTCAAGTCCTGGAGTCCCCGGCCGCCGAGATTTCCGACGAGGCGCCTGTGGTGCCGCTGGTCGAAAACCAGGCCGTGATCGTTGCCGCAGCTACGCCGACACGGCAAGTGTTCAGCCTGCCGGACTTGGAGCCGGGCGACCAACTGAAGCTGAGCTTGGCGACCATGCCCGGGTATGGCCGTATTTATGATACCATCGGCGCGTCCGGCAGTGGTTCGAGCGGAGCTCGGTATAGCGTGCTGGTGTTGGACGGGAACCGAGACTTGTTTGTGTGGTACCAGAATCCGGGTCCGGCCTGGGATGCGGCCGACACGCCGTACTGGTGTGAAGATCGCGTTTCCTTCTCGGCCGCCGACAGGCTGATTGTCGAGCGGGACGGCCCGTACTACCTGGTGTTGGACGGCTGCACGCGTGAGAACTGCGGCACCGAGTACGTGGCCCCGAGTGTGGTGGTCGAAGTGGTCCCGGGCGCGGCGCAGCCCGGCGAATCCGCGCGGCAGCAAAGGATCTATCTGAATTTCAACACAGCGCCTGATGTGGTGCCGATCAATAACGAGCCGGTCGCGATGTACCCCTTGGATGTCGCGGAGCTGAACGCGGGCTGGGGGGCGGGCGAAAAGGACGACATCGTTCAGAAAGTCCACCACAACCTCAGCGTCATTTTCGCCGGGTACGACGTCGTCCTCAGCGAGGACCCCGCGGCACTCACGCAGCCGTATACGACTGTGTATTTCTGCGGCGGCAACACGACTTATCTGTGCTGGGCGGATTGCCTGGACCCCCGCAATCAGCGGCGCGATGGGACTGCCTACGTGTTCGCCAACGCGATCAAGGCCAAGTTCCTGGCGGACCCGGAGCTGACCACGACAGACGGTTTTGCAGCGGCATTCGCCAACATAGCGGCCCAGCAAATCGGGCTACTGGTCGGATTGCGGAACACGATCGCGGGCTTAGGCCCCGGCGACGTTATGGACCCGGCCATGCTCCGCAGCGCGGCCGCCATCACTGGGCCGCGCGCGTTCATTAATGGTTCCGTAAGCCTGAACGCCGGCGAGCAGGGTAACGGGGGAATCGGCATGCAGAATGCCCGTAACCTCCTTCTGGAGGTCATCGGCCCCGGTTGACGCAGGCGCGCACCGGGTTTAGCTCCGATTCCGCCCCCTGATTCGCCCGCCCGGCGAAGTCGATATATTTGCTCAACAGGGGCACGGAAACGGCAAATTGCCCCTTTCGGAGCGCGTCGGAAAGCGGTACAATCCGCGCGTGTCTGTGGGTGTTGCAGGTCCGACGGCCGCCTGAGTCCCCCGTTGCGACGGGGGGCAGGTCATGGGGCGAGTCATGGCCAAGGTGACCATTGAAGATATCAGTCGGTTCACGGGGCTCTCACGTGGTACGGTTTCGCGCGCGCTGAACGATCGCCCTGACATCAGCGTTCAGACGCGGCAGCGCGTGCTGGAGGCCTGTCGCAGCCTGAATTATTCGCCCAGCCACGCCGCCCGATGCCTGGCCATGGGGCGGGCTTTCGCGGTAGCCGTGCTGGTCGATGACTTGCAGGCCGTCTTCGCAGCCACTTTTCTGCGTGGGGTTCTGGCGCGTGCCCGCGCGGCTCGCTACGCGGTTTTTGTGGCCGAGTTGGGGCAGGATGAGGACCGGCAGCTCGAAGCGGTGGAGGGCGCGGTGGGCGAGCGCATCGATTGTGTGCTGGTCTCCTCGCCGCTCAGCGCCGGCGTAACACCGGTGCTCATGGAGCGCTTGTCCGGGCGGCCGGCAATCGCGTGCCTGCCGTTGGACGGGCTCAATTGTGACCTGCTCATGCCCGACCAGGTTGAATCCGGCCGGTTGCTGGCCCAGCACCTGCTGGATGACGTTGGCGGGCCGGTGCTTTATGTTCACGGCTTGGACCGGCCCGGGGCCACGGAAAGGCTGCGCGGCTTCGAGCAATGCCTGCAGGAGCGGGGTTTGGACCCGGTGGCTCATCGTTTCGACATGCCGCAAGAGCGTCCACTGCCTGACGCACTTGAAAACGAGCTGGTGGAGCGACTCAAGGGGACGCGGGCCGTGGGCGCCAGCGACGACTTGCTGGCCCTGGAACTGCTCAACTACTGCTGGCGGGCAGGCCGCCGCCCAGGCCGGGACATCGCCGTAATGGGCCAGGGGAATGAGCGTTGTGCGGCCCGGATCAGCCCGCCGCTGACGAGCACCGATTGGTGCGGGGAGGAAATCGGGCGGCGGGCCCTGGAGATATTGCTGGCCCGGGTAGAGAAGCTGCGGCTGGATGCTCCGGTATCGAATTACGTGGCTCCGGTCCTGTGCAGGCGGGCATCCACGCAACTGCCGAGCTGAATCCGACACGTTTGATCGGGCCCGGCGGGGGCGCCGGCGGGTCCGGGGGAAGCAGAATTCGTCCGCCGGGCAACCCAGGAAAAGGGTGCGCCCGCCTTGACGCTTGCGCCGCTCATCGGATACATTTCGCTTGTGCTATGGGCAAAAGCATCGGCCAACGTACGCGGCTCCGCGCCAGCTCGGGCCGTCCTTTTGCGCGCCAAGCACAGCACGCGGACGCCGGCCGACGCGCCCGGGCCCGGCAGCGGCGGTCGGAATTCGGGGGACCGCGGTTGCCTGCGGCAGCAAAAGGAGAATTAAGTGCAGGTTAACGTGTCGGGCCGACACATGGGTGTCAGTGAGGCCCTGAAGGAATACTGTACCGAAAAAGCCGGCAAGCTGACGCGCTACTACGACCGCATCCAATCGATTGACGTAGTCCTGGACGGCAAGAACGGCGTGCACACGGCCGAGATCATTGTGCACACCGATTCGACGGATCCATTCGTGGCCAGTGAAACCCACGAGGATGTATACGCGGCACTCGATTTGCTTCTGGATAAGATCGAGCGGCAACTGACGCGGCACAAGGAGCGCGTTCGAAACCGAAAGCATCCACCGCACGCATCCCAGGAGAACATTCAAGGCTGAGGGCCCGCCGAGGCGAACACGCATATGAAATTGCTTGAGTTGATTCAACCCCAGTCGATCATCGCCGACCTGCGGGCCACGGACCGCAATGGGGCGATCCGCGAACTAGTGCAGTGTTTGGCCGATTCCAATCTGCTCGACTCGCAGGCGGTGGATTCGATCGTGAAATCCATCATTACCCGCGAGCGCACGCGCGGCACGACCGGGTTCGGCAAGGGCGTGGCGGTGCCGCACGCCAAGATCGAGGGTCTGGAACGCGTCGTCGCGGCGGTTGGCCGCAGCGCCCACGGGATAGACTTCTCCTCGCTCGACGGCGAGCCGGTCTACGCGATATTTCTGATCGCCAGCCCGGCCGAGCAACCGGAAGAGCACCTGCGTGCCATGGACCTGGTGTTTCGGCACTTACAGCAGGAGAAATTCCGGCGCTTCTTGAGGCAGTCGGACGAGCCGGAGAAAATCTACGATCTGCTCAAGGAAGCAGACGAGAAGATGTTGGTGGCGTAAAGATGTCGCACCGGCGTCTCGCCGGTGGATACATAGGCGGGACGCCTGCGCCACGAGCCGGTGGCGCAGCCATGGATGGATGTCTTGAACGTGGTCGTCGAGCGTGAGGTCGTGATCCCGAACAAAGAGGGGCTGCATTTTCGGCCGATTATGCAGTTCGTGGACACCGCGCAGCGCTTCGCGGCCGACGTGACGGTGAAGTGCGAGGGACGTGAAGCGGACGGCCGCAGCCCGATGGAGCTGCTGATGCTGGTGGCGACCCACGGAACGCGGGTGCGGCTGGTAGCCGACGGTAACGACGCCGAAGCGGCGCTGGAGGCCTTGTCGGCCCTGATCGAGTCGGGGTTCGGCGAGACCTGAGTAAATTTGAAAACGAAACCAAGCAACTGAGGCTGACGGCATAACCCGACCGCGTGGCTGGGAGGCGGTCGGCGAACGCCGCGGTGTCCGCGGCAATGATCACGAAAAAAGGAATTAGCGCGTCGCCCGGCGTGGCGATTGGTCCAGCTTTGGTTCTGGATACGGAAGAGTACCGTATCCCACGCCGCACGATTCACCCTTCACAAGTGGCCAAGGAGCTGCGCACGCTGGATGCTGCGCTGGAAGCCTCGCGCCAGGAAGTGAGCGAGCTGCGTACCGCCCTCTCCCGCAAGATGGGCCACCAAACCTCGGCCATTTTCGAGTTTCACGAGAAATTCATCGCCGATTCCAAGCTGCGCAACACGGTGGCCGCCAAGATCGAAAACGACCTCTGCACGGCGGCCTACGCCTTCAGCCACGAGCTGAACCGGCAGCAGAAGGCCTTCCGGGCGGTGCCTGATCAGTACATCAAGGAGCGGGTCACCGACCTGTTTGATATCGAAAAACGCGTGCTACGGCACATCCTGGGGCGAACGCGCGAGGACATCGCGCGGCTCAGCGAGCCGGTCGTAATCGTCGCCCACGACATCACGCCCTCGCAAGCCGTGCAGCTCGACCGTCAGCACATCCTGGGCTTCGTCTTGAACGTCGGCGGTCAGACGTCGCACATGGCCATAATCTCGCGCGCCCTGCGCGTGCCGACCGTGGTCGG